>JASIBM010000613.1 GCA_030045175.1 Streptosporangiaceae bacterium
GCTCACGGTGCCACCCGCCCGAGCCGGCCGCGGGGGCCGGCAACCGGCCGCCGATGACCCGCACGTCACGTGCCGCAGCGTTGGCGTGAGACCGGCCGCCCGCGCGATGCCTGGCGGGCCTTGCAGCGGCAGGCCGGCCGCCATCAGCAGTGCCGCGCTGACCGCCCGCTGCGCCCTGGATGCGCCTGGCCCGTTCCCTATGACGGCAGCCACCAGCTCAGGTCCGGTGACTGAGCGCACGTCAGCGGCCGTCTCGCCGACCGTCACGACCGGTCCGAGCAACTGCTGCGGAAGCAGCAGATGGAATACCGGCGGCCTGCCGCTGACGGCGGGACCTCCGAGGCTGATGCCGACGCTGTCACCTGGTCCTTGCTGATAGCGGGCAGCGACCTGGCTGATCCGGACCGGCGCGCCAGGCAGGCCCGCTATCTGCGTCAGCACCGGCTCCAGGCCGGTCACAGTAGCCCGCAGGTAGCCGGCGTAAGCCGGATTCAGGCAAACAGGGACCCCCGGGCTAGCACTGCAGACGGGCGTGAAGCGGGTCGGCCGGTCGCTGGCCGCGTCGTGCAGCGCCGCGATGGTGATCATGCCGTGGTCGCCCAGCCGGCCGGTACCCGCCAGCGCGACTCCCGTCGCGGCCGCCAGCACCCCGGCCGCTGCCACGACCGCGGCCACGCGGCGCAGCCACCGCCCGCCGGACCCCCTGGGCAGGGCAAGGGCGGCCAGCACCGCGATCGTGAGCCCGATGAGGAATATCCCCTGGGCGATGGCGAGGTCCGGCGCGTAGGGGTAGAAGGTTGCCACGCCCGCGTCAGGCCCGGTGTCCCATGGCCCGCTGACCACCGGCATGACCTGCCAGTATGACTGACTTCCCGTGATCAGCTGGGTGCTGAGCGCGAGCAAGAAGAACGAGGCGATCGCGGCCACCGCAGGGGTGAACCGGCTCGGCAGCACGATCCCGGCCGCGAAGCCGAGGGCGGAAAACGCCAGCAGGCTCGCGACGGCGACCGCGACCGGCCACCACAGCGGCCCGCCCCAGGTTGCCTGCCGCGCGGTCGGCCAGTACACAAGCGCCAGGCAGCCCAGGTAGGCGACCAGCGCCCAGCACGTGGTGGCGGCCCAGGTGATGACCAGGTGAACCCACCGTGGCAGGGCGGTGGTCGTCACCAGGTCGGCAACGCGCCTGCGGCGTTCCCGCGATCCCATCCACGCGGCCGCGCCGACCACCGGCGCCACGAAAGCCGCGACGGCGTCGCTTTGCATGCTCGTGGCTCGCATGTTCCACAGCGGCGGCATCGCCATGATCTTGCGGTACCCGGTGAACCAGAACAGCGCGGCGAGCACAGGCACCATCCACGCCATGGCGTTGTGGCGAAGCTCGAGCCGCAGCAGCCGCCCCACAGCCGCGACAGGCCCGCGCCTGGCGCGCGGCGACCTCGCGGCGACGCCGGTCACGGCGGTCATGACCGCGCCGCCGTGAGTACCGCGCTGTACCCGCGTTCCAGCGGGGAGTCACCGGCGCCGTGTCCTTCGCCGCGAAAGGCGAGCTCGGCCGGGGTGCCGCGAAAGACGATCTTCCCCTGGTCCATCAGGGCGACCCGAGCGCAGGCGGTGCCGATGTCCTCGACCAGGTGCGTGCTGACCAGGACGGTGGCGTGCTCGCCAAGGTCGCGCAGCATGGCTCGGAACGCCACTCGCTGCTGCGGGTCAAGCCCGGCCGTGGGCTCGTCGAGCAGCAGCAGTTCCGGCTCGTTCACGATCGCCTGCGCGATGCCCGCCCGGCGCAGCATCCCGCCCGACAGCGTGCGCAGCCTCGCCTTTGCCTGGCCGCCGAGCCCGACCCGCTCGATCGCGGTCGTGACGGCAGGCCCGATCCGGGCCGGCGGTACCTCCTTCAGCAGGGCGAAATATTCCACGAACTCGGCGACCGTAAAGCCCGGGTAATAGCCGAGGCTCTGCGGCAGGTAGCCAAGCCGGCGCCGGATGTCCCGCCGCTGGGCCGCGGTTGACGGCGTTGGCGAGCTCAGGTCGCGGCCGAGCAGTCGCAGCCGGCCCGAGGACGGCGAGACCGCCGTCGCCAGCATCCGCAGCAGCGACGTCTTGCCCGCGCCGTTCGGGCCGAGCAGCCCGAGCACCCCAGGGCCGGCCTGCAGGTCAACCCCGGCCACGGCCATCGTCCGGCCGAACCGCCGGGTCAGGCCGGTGATCTCGACATTCATGATGCGCCTCACGCAATGGTGCTGGACAGAAGGGCGGCGCATGAAAGGGGCAAGCGCCGCAGCCAGACTGCCCGGCGGGCCTGGGCTAGGTCGTCACGCCACGGAGCCCACTTCGCGGTCATACCACCGCGGCAGCCAGGCTCGGCGGCAGGCCCGGATGCTACCCAGGTATGACAACGCTGGCCCGATGAACGGCCGCCATTCGCCGCCTACGCTTGAGAACGTGAAGCGGATGCCAGGCACCGCGCCGTCCATGGCCAGGATCCGTGGGATGGCGCGCTCGGCGGCTAGCCAGGCCTGGCAGGGGCTGATCCAGGCGGTGCTCGGCCCGGACCCCGTCCCCACGTGGGCTCGGCGCGGCGGGCAGGAACGCCGGACGACGCAGGTGATGCTGGTCATGACCACGCTGACGCTGTGCGTTGTCAACGTGGCCACCGTGCACGGTGTTGGCGGCGTGAACGGGCTCACGCCGCCGACCATGCACGTGCCGGTCAGTCAGCTGCCACCCAGCGTGGGACACGTGATCCTGGCGATGGCGGTGGTGGCGCCGCTGCTGCTGGCCGTGCGCAACCCGATGCTGGCCTGGCGGATCGGGTGGCTCGCGTTGCTGCTTTCCCCGCTGGTACCCGCCGCCTGGTGGGGAGGCTGGCCGTGGGGCCCACCACAGCTGCTCGCGCTGCTCGCGGTGATTTTCCTGGCCGGGGCCCACCAGCGGCGGGCGGTCCTGTGGTGGATGTGGGCGCTGACCTTGATCCCGTGGTGGCTGTGGCTCGCCGCGAAGGTGCCGAACCTGAACGGCCCGGTCAGCGCGACCGTGATCTTCGCGGTGGTCACGGTCGCCGTGGACAACGTCGGCTCCCGGCTGCGCGCCCAGCGCGCCCTGGCCACCGAGACCGCGCGCACCGAGCTTGAGCGCGCGCGGCGGGCCGTTCTTGAGGAGCGCACCAGAATCGCGCGTGAACTGCATGACGTGGTCGCCCACCACCTGTCGCTGGTGGCGGTCCGGGCCGAGTCCGCGCCGTACCGCCTGACCGGCCTGCCCGAGCCGGTCCTGGCGGAGTTCGGCGCGCTCAGCGAGGTGGCCCGCGAGGCGCTGGCGGACATGCGACGGCTGCTCGGCGTGCTGCGCAATGACCAGCCTGCCGGGCTAGCGCCGCAGCCGCAGCTAGCTGACCTGCCGGCGCTCGTCGATACCGCCCGCCGAGCCGGGATATCTGTGGAGCTGTCGGTACCCTCGGCGCTGGACCAGGTGCCTTCGGGCGTTGGCGTGTGCGCGTACCGGATCGTGCAGGAATCGCTGTCCAACGCCAGTCGGCATGCCCCGGGAGCCCCGGTCACCGTGTCGGTGGGCCAGGAGTCAGGCACGGTCCTGTTGCGGGTAGCCAACGGGCCCGGGGAGCCCGTCGAGCCATCAGGAGGCGAGCACGGGTCAGGTCAGGGACTAACCGGGATGCGCGAGCGGGCGGCGCTGCTCGGCGGCTCGCTGTCGGCCGGGCCTGCACCCGATGGCGGCTTCGTGGTGTCGGCGGTGCTCCCGCTCGGCCAGCCGTCATGAGGACGGACCGCACCGCGGCTGGCGACGTGACGACGCGCTGCCTGATCGCCGACGACCAGGCGATGGTGCGCGAGGGCTTCGCCGCCGTGCTCAGCGCCCAGCCCGGCCTGCTGGTGGTCGGCCAGGCCGCCGACGGCGCCGAGGCGGTCCGTCAGGCACGCCAGCTCCAGCCCGACGTCGTCCTGATGGACGTGCGGATGCCGGTCATGGACGGGCTGGAGGCAACCCGGCAGATCCTCGGCGCGCCGGCCAGCCCGGCCCGGCCGCGAGTGCTCGTGCTCACCACCTTCGATCTCGACGAGTACGTGTACGAGGCGTTGCGAGCCGGCGCCAGTGGCTTCCTGCTCAAGGACGCCACCGCCGCCGAGCTTGTGCACGCCGTCCATGTGATCGCCGCGGGCGACGCGCTGCTAGCCCCCTCGGTGACCCGGCGGCTGATCGCCGACTTCGCCCGGCGGCCACGCCAGGCCCCGCCGCAACCGAACACCCTCGGCGCGCTCACCGCCAGGGAAACCGAGGTGCTCAGGCTGATCGCCCGCGGCCTGTCGAACACCGAGATCAGCGACGCCCTGGTCATCGCCGAGCAGACGACCAAGACCCACGTCGGCCGCATCCTCGCCAAGCTCGGCGTCCGCGACCGCGCCCAGGCCGTGGTCCTCGCCTACGAATCCGGCCTCGTCACACCGGGCATCTGATGAGATCATGTGGCAAAGAATGGAGGCTCCTATGCGCAG
>JASIBM010000614.1 GCA_030045175.1 Streptosporangiaceae bacterium
GACGGTAGCTGCCATTTTTCGGTCGCCGCTCGAGAAGTCTTGCGGGACGACGCCGGCGGCAAGCGCGATCTCCAGGCACCGCCATATGTCGGTGACGTCAGTCGCCTTGTCCCGGACGCGGGTCGCCAGGCCCTTCAGGACCAGGGCGCTGACCTCGTCCGGGAACGGCAGGCTCGCGGCCAGCACCTGGCCGTTGAGCCGCCGCAGCTCAAGCGTCATGATGACCGGCGCCCGGCCGAACGCGGCCGCTAGTCCCGGGACCTCGGTGGTGGTGAGGTCCTGGACCTCGACGTTCTCGCGGGCCCTGCCTGTGTAGGCGGGAATCAGGACGTCGATGATGGCCAGGCGCGGGCTACCGGGCATGCCGCTGAGCGCTACCGGGATGTCCTGCATGGGTCGCGTGAACCTGTTGCCTTCGGTCTGCTGGTAGCCGAGTGCGGCGAGATTGGCGACGAGCTGGCCGGTGCGCAGCAGGACCGGGGTGATGCCGAGGTCAGCGTCACCGGTCTCCCGGTACAAGTCCGCGCCGAGCATCCAGCGCGCTGCCAGCGCGGTGATCATGTGCCCGCCGATGATGCGATGATCGGACGTATCGTTCCCGATCGCGGCCGCGAGATCGGCGAGGGCGACGTAGCCGAGATCGTCGGCGATGGAGGATGCCGCGAGCACCAGGTTGCTCAGCGGCGGGCGAGGAGCCATGCTCGCAGTTCTCCCGCTGCCTCCAAGCGGTCTGCCCCGCCCAGGTGGCCTAGATCCCAGATCATCTGAGCTGGGTCAGCCAAGCCGACCTCGGCGCCTCGCATCTGGGCGGTCATGGCCGGTACTGGGAAGACTGACCGGTCGGACGGCATGCAGACGATGACGTTCGCATCGTCGCTGCCCTGCGCGTGCACGAGCCCTGGCAGGTTCGGCTCGACCAGGTCCTTCGCATACAAGATCACCTTGGTCGGCCTGCGCACGGCAGCGATCAGGTCGGGCCCTACATCCGCTGATGCCACGATCCGGTCGCCCAAGACGCTGGCGACTCGGATCGCCACCTCGGTGGGTGCGTCCAGCCCGTAGAAATACTGCACTGATCCGCCCGGGCCCGGATACTCGGCCAGGAACCGGTCTAGCAGCGCTTCGCGGCGAGGCCGCCAGTAGCCGTCTGCGGTCTTGTCGACTAGGGCCTGAGCAGCCAGCTGACCCAGTACCTGGGAAGCGCGCGGCTGGGACACTCCTGCCTGAGCGGCGAGCGCGGTGGCGCCGGGATGCTCTTCCTCGCCATCGCTGAACCTGAGCAGGGCGCGGATGATGGCGAAGCTCCCCGAACCTCTGGGCAGTGTCCCCCGGGCGGGCCTGGGCGCGCTCACCGCGCGGCGCTGACGGAACACCAGGCCGGGCGCCCGCAGGTCGAAGTCCCCGTGCTCGTCAGCCCAGGACCATCCTTGTGCCGTCAGCGCCGTTCCCACCGTGTCGGAGACATAGGGCGCGACCAGCAATGGCTCGCCGGCCGATGACGCCGACTCCCGTAGCCTGGCCAGGCCGGCCAGTTCATTCGGATACGGCGCCCGCCGCCTCGTCTGGACAGCGAACCGGGCACCATGGCCGGCCCCTTCCACGACAAGCACGGCGTCGGCGTCTGTCCCCGGCGTTGGCTCGGCCTGCTGCTCGACGCGCAGGCCAGCTTCTCGGAGCCAGCGCACTACTTGCATAAGCACAAACTCATTATAAGCACTGTGCTTATAATGAGGCAACGACTTATCCGTTGGTCTGAGCTCAGCGTGGTGGGCACCTGGCGATCATGATCGCAGCCGCCGAGCTTGAGCAGGCGCAGGATCAGGAAGCCGGGTTCAGCGGTCAGCTTGTGGTAGTCATCGGACCGCTTGCGCATGGATGGCGTGGGCTGCGATGAGGGCCTGGATGGGGAATCCCGCGCTGGTGGCAGCGCCGCACAGGGCAGACAGCCCGGCGGACTGGTTCGTGGGCGTACAGGCCAGGCCCGCAGGCCGCGTCTAGCACCCGCCCCCCGCTACCGGACCCAGCGCGGCAAGGACGGCCGGACGGTCATAGTGCGCATTGGCAGCGCTGCCCGGATTCGGTCACACGTCCGAACTGCTGCGCACCACCGACGCCGGGCTGTCCTGGCACCAGGTCAGCCTCTAGCCGCCGCCGGGCCACCCGGCTTCATGATCTGGGACGATTCTCAGCTGCCATAGCTGAAAATAGTCCCCGATCATGGAAATGGCCAATCTCCGATACGCTCGGACATGGGGTGGTCGGTCCTTCCGACCGGATGTTGCCCTTGCTTGGCGGAAATGGCGGCCAAGGCGGTGAGGGGGGATCCGGTGGATCCTGTCACGTTGGGTGCCGTGTTGCTGGCGATCGTCAGCGGTGCGGCGGGTGAGCTGGGAAGCCGGCTGTGGGAAAAGGTCAGCGCCCTCGCGCGCGCCCCGTTCCAGCATGGCGGGTCTGGCCAGCCTGCGCTGGGCGCGCCGCCCGTCGGTGGCGACGGCGTCGCCGAGCTAGCGGCGCTGGCCGGGTCGCCGAAAGACGGGGACCTGGCGCTGGCCCTGGCGCACGCGCTGGTGGCCAGGGCCGGAGCGGATTCCGAGTTTGGGCGGGCGCTCGGCCAGTGGTGGGAGCAGGCGAGCCAGGTTCGTACCGGCGAGGGTTCGGTGACCAACGTGATCAGCGGCGGGACGCAACACGGCCCGGTGCTCCAGGGCCGTGACTTCACCGGCCTGACGTTCGGGCCGACGTCTTCGCCGGC
Organism: Streptosporangiaceae bacterium; assembly: GCA_030045175.1. GTDB lineage: Bacteria > Actinomycetota > Actinomycetes > Streptosporangiales > Streptosporangiaceae > Chersky-822. The sequence continues at coordinate 2,753 of JASIBM010000614.1, forward strand.
AAAGCCGTCGGCCGGCCAGTAGGCCGTGATGACCGGGGATCCCACTGCGGGGACGCACAACACTGTCAGTGGCGGCACCCAGTCGGGGCCGGTGCTCCAGGCCCAGACGATCAACGCGACGTTCCAGATGGGCGCGCCGTCAGCGTCCGTCGGGTCGGCCGTGCCCGCTTCCGTGGCGCCGGTGGCGCGGGCTCAGCTGCCGCCGCCGGTCGCGGGGTTCACCGGCCGGGACGACGAGCTCGCGGTGCTCGCCCGGCTGCTCGATCCGGCTGGTGCCGGCGGCGCCGTGGTGGTGTCGGCGGTGGCCGGGCTGGCCGGGGTCGGCAAGACGGCGCTGGCCAGCCAGGCGGGGCACGCGGCGACGCGGAGCGGCTGGTGTTCCGGCGGGGTGCTGTTCATCGACCTGCACGGCTACGACGAGTCGCCGGTCCGGCCCGCGCAGGCACTCGACTCGTTGCTGTGCGCTCTTGGCGTCCCCGCCGAGCTCATTCCGGCCGATGATGAGGAGCGGACGGCGCTGTATCGCTCGGTGCTCGCAGGCATCGGCGACCCGGTGCTGATCATCGCCGACAACGCGTCGTCTGAGGCGCAGGTGCGTCCGCTGCTGCCAGGTACCGGGCCGCACCGGGTGGTGGTCACGTCCAGGCACTCGCTTGGCGGCCTGGGCGCGCGGATGATCGACGTCACCGTGCTCGACGAAGCCGCGAGCGTGGAGCTGCTCGACGCCGCGCTGCGCTCGGCCCGCCCGGACGACGACCGGGTTACCAGCGATACCGAGGGGGCAGCGCGCCTGGCCGCGTACTGCGGCGGGCTGCCGCTAGCGCTCCAGATCGTCGCGGCCATGCTGCGGGCCGAGCCGGGCCGCCGGCTGGCCGAACTTGCCGACGAGCTCGCCTCAGAGCGGGGCCGGCTCGCCTCGCTCCGGTATGACGACGGCAGCGGCGCGGCTGAGCCATCGGTCGCAGCCGCGTTCGAGCTGTCTTACCGGCGGCTCGACGAGGACCGCGCACGCCTGCTCCGGCTGCTGCCGCTGAACCCCGGTCCCGACATCGCCACGACCACCGCCGCCGTCCTCGCCGACCTGCCGCTCGGCCAGGCCCGCGACTTGCTCGCCGGGCTGGCGCGTGCGCACCTGATCGAGGCATCGGCACGAGCGGCGGACCGCTGGCAGACGCACGACCTAGTCCGCCTGTACGCCGAGCGGCTAGGCGAAGCGGACGCCGACGCCGATAGCCGGGAAGACGTCAGGGACCGGCTGTTCGACTACTACCTGCGCATGGCCGACGCCGCCAACGATCACCTTCGCGCGCTGCCCGGCGACTCGGTGCCCGAGCAGTTCACCGGTCGCGCCGACGCGCTGGCGTGGCTAGATGCTGAACGACCAGCCCTGGTCGCGACCATCGCGGTCTGCTCCGACACCGGACGAGATCAGATCGCAATGGGGCTGCCGCTCGTGCTAGGCGAGTACTTCGACTGGCGGCGGCGCTACGACGACTGGATCTTGACTACCACCATGAGCCTGCACACCGCGCGGGGATCTGCGGACAAGACACATGAGGGCAGGGCGCTGAACAACCTGGGCGTGGCGCTGCGGATAGTGCGGCGGTTCGATGAGGCGATCGCGGCACTCCGGGACGCGGTGGCGATCTGCCGGGAGATGGGGGACCGGCATGGTGAGGGCATGGCGCTGAACAACCTCGCCGCGGCGCTGGCGGGGGTGCGACGGTTCGATGAGGCGATCGCGGCGCACCAGGAGGATCTCGCGATCTGCCGGGAGATGGGGGACCGGCATGGTGAGGGCATGGCGCTGAACAACCTGGGCCTGGCGCTGCGGGAGGTGCGGCGGTT
>JASIBM010000615.1 GCA_030045175.1 Streptosporangiaceae bacterium
TCTCGGCCCCGTTCCACCACGGCCTGGTCATCGTGTTCACCGCCGCCATCGCGATGTCGGTGCTCGGCGCCGTGGTGTCACTGCTGCGGGGCGGGCAGTTCTACTACGAGGACGCCCCGGACGGCGCGCGCCCGCCGGCGTCCGCGGCCGGCCCGGCGCTTGCGCAGTCCTGATGCCCCCAGCCTGACACCCCCAGCCTGATACCCCCAGCGCGGCCCTGACATGGGAACACGGCCCTGACGTAGGATATAAGGCGTGCCCCGTTATGAGTACCGCTGCCGAGCCTGCGGAGACACCTTCGAGCGGACCCGTCCGATGAGCGAGTCGTCCGCGCCGTGCACGTGCCCGCAGGGGCACGACGACACCGTCCGGCTGCTGTCCACCGTGTCGGTGGGCGGCCGGGCCAGCGGGTCGGGCGCGGGGCCCGCCGCGGGCGGCGGCTGCTGCGGCGGATCGTGCGGCTGCAGGTAAGCACGTGCAGGCAGGCGCCGCCGCCAAGCAGGGCGCCCGCTACAGGCCTGACTTCGGCACTAGCCGCCTGATGTCGGCGAGCAGCCGCCGGCTCGCGCCTGCCGCGCTGCCGGTCCCGGCCACCACCTCGTCGCAACGGCCGAACTGCGCGGCGTACGTGCGCGCCGGCCTGCCCGGCTCGCGCATCACGAGCAGCGCCGTGTCCAACGCTCGCCGCCGGCCATTACGCCGCGCACGGCCGGCTCCGGCCGGATCGTTTTCCTACTGACGACCGGCGCGGGCCAAATGGTTGCCTGGCCGCTACAAGCCCGCGACGCTCACCTGCGCCGGGTGCTCGACCGTGAACCGGTACCTGATCGCCGACTCCTGGCCGGGCTCGAGCGACAGCTCCCAGGTCAGCTCGCCGAGGTCGTCCTGGCCGGCCGGCGGCGGGGTCGCCTCCCGCAGCCGGACCTTGACCTCGCCAGCCGTCGACACCGGGATGTGGTCGCGCACCTGGACCCTGGCCTTGGACTGGCGGTGATTGCGCACCGTGATCTCGTAGGCGATGTCGATCGTGCGGGTGCCGCCGATCACGGCCTTGCTCGTGTCCCTGCGACGCAGCTCGCGCTCGACCCTGATCTCGTCATCGACCCCGAGCTGGAGCTCGAACTCCTCGCCAGACGCGACGGTCTCCAGGGCCGTCTCGCCCACGAACTGGCCCTCGCGGAAGACGCGCGCCTGGCCGGGCAGGAGCAGCAGCGGCGAGCTGTTGCTTACGGTGGCACGCAGGTAAGCCTCGGCGGCGAGCACGGGGACCGCGAGGTGGTCAAGCTTGGCGTCAAGCTCGAAGCTCGCCACCGTGGTCTTGTGCGGGCTGCCGTCCGAGGGCACCGCGAGCGGGCGCGTGATCTTGTACGCGAGGCCAGCCCCCGACTCGCCGGCCTCGGCGACGATCGGCCTGGCCTCCTCGGCCGCCAGGCGCGGGGTGAAACCGCCCGCCTGCGGCATGGCGGCTGCCGCCGGCGCGGGGACGAGCGTGTCGGACACGCCGGGCTGGTGCATGGCCCGCACCGGCCGGCTCGCCGCCAGGAACTGGTGCGGCTCGGACCTGCCGACGTACCACGGGCGCAGCTCGGGGAGCTTGTAGTGCAGGCCGCGCCTGGTGGTGGACAAGACGAGCTCGACCTCGGGCCAGTCCTCGCCGGTCTGCTGGGTGACCTCGGCCAGGTAGCCGACGGCCAGCCGCTCGCCGCGCAGGCCCAGGTCATAGAGCGGGCGCCAGGACGCCCCCGAGACGTGATAGGAGAACTCGACCTCGGCCTGGGTCGCGGCGCCTGCCTCGACGATGGCCGTGAGCTCGATCAGCTCGACCGACAGGCCGGCCCGCTCTTCCGCCAGGGCCAGGCGCCGCTGCGCCGCCTCAAGCTCGGCGCTGGCGAGCCGCCTGCGGGCGGCGATGTCGCGGCGGCGCGCGAGCGCGGCCGAGGTGTCGGCCGCCAGATGGCCGGCCATCTGCGCCAGCGCGTCGTGATCGGCGCGGCCGAACCCGACCGCCCGCGCGAGCGCGGTCGCCGCCGCCTCGGACAGGTGGCTTACGAACCCGAGCCTGGCCTGCTTGGCGGCGTCCTCGTCATCGAGTCCCTGCACCGCGTCGCGGCACCTCTCCGCGTCGGCGCGCAGCCGCGCGGTGTCCTCGCGCAGCGGGTCCGGCCGGTACTCGCGGCGCACCTCGACGCTCAGCAGCGCCAGGTCGCGGCCGCGGGCAGCGAGCCGGACCGACGCCGGGTCCACGGTCGATGGCAGGTTCCCGACGGTGATCGCCGCCAGCCCCGGCCGCACGCCCGCGACGCCGGTGCGCACCACCCGCGCGCCGTCGCGGAACACGGTCACGGCCGTGATCGGGGCGTCCAGGCTGGCGCCGCCCTGGCCTGCGCCCGCCGCCGCGCCTGCCAGCGCGCCGTCAGCCTCGGTCATGCGCGCCTCCTCATCCGCAGGGCTGCGCGGTGCCAGCCTTAAGCGGTGCCAGCCTTAACTCTAGCGATCGCGCTGCGCTGGGTTCCTGACGCGCCGTCACCATCGGCCGCGGTGGTCAGGCACATAGCTGACGGCGGGGAGCAGGCAGGCCAGGACAACCGCGAGGGCCAGGAAGGAGTGCGCGAGCGCCAGGCCCGGGTCGGCGCTTCTGGCCACGACGGCGGTGATGACGGAGATCGCAGTTATGCCGCCGGACTGGCGGAACATGCCGCGGAGCCCGGCCACGGCGGCGGTGTTCTCCGGGGCGCGCTGCAGCGTCGCGTTGTTGCTCGCCGGCAGGGCCATGCCCATGCCTATTCCGGTGAGCCCGGCGGCGACGGTCAGCCAGCCGTAGGGGCCGAGCAGCGGCGGGCTGATCTCCGTCAGCACCAGGCCAATGGCGGCGAGGGCCAGGCCCGCTATCATCGGCAGCCGGTAACCGGTGCGGCGCAGGGCGAACGCGGCGAGCGCGGCGATCGAGATCATGCCGAGCGCGCGGGCAGTGAGCAGCGTGCCAGCCGCCAGCGTGGGCAGATGGTATCGATCTTCGGCGTAGAGCGGCACAAGCGCGCCGAACCCGAGTATCGCCGAGCCGATCACGAAGTTGATCAGGTTCATGATCGCGAAATCGCGGCCGCCGAGCAGCCTCAGCGGCACGAATGGCGCCGCGGCACGGGCAGAGTGCCGGACGAAGAGAAGCAACGCGGCGATCCCGGCGGCCAGCGGCACGATGAACGGCACGCTCAGCGGCGACGCGGACGCGCTGCCCAGGTAACTGACCGCCAGCATCGAGCCAAGCATGCCGGCCGCAAGCAGCCCGATGCCAGCGAGGTCAAGCCGCCTGGCGCCGCTCTTGCCGCCGCCCGGCACGAAGACCATGGCAAGGCACAGCAGCGCGATGCCGACGGGAACGTTCACCAGGAAGATCCCGCGCCACGACCAGTAGGTGACGAAAATGCCCCCGAGCACCGGCCCGACGATGCCGCCGATCGGGAAGACGCTGCTGAACATTCCGACCGCGCGGTCGCGGTCCCGGCCGAACTGGTCGGCCACGATCCCGGTCGCCGAGGGCATGAACGCGCCGCCGCCGAGCGCCTGCACGGCCCTGAGCGCGACAAGCACGTAAATGTCCCTTGCCAGCCCGCAGCACAGTGAGGCCACCGTGAACAGCACGATCGCGCAGAGGAACACCTTCTTCCTGCCGTAAATGTCGCTGATCGCGCCGACCGTGGGCATGGCGATGATCTGGCCGAGCGCGTAGATGCTGATGGTCCAGCTACTCCAGTTGACGGTCGCGCGCAGGTCATGCTGAATCGCGCCGAGCGCGGTGGCAACGATCGTCTGGTCGACCGAGGCCATGAACAGGGCCATCGAAACTACGGCGAAGACGAGGCGGCGCCCCGGCTGTGGTTCGCCGGTGTCGCGCGGCTCGGCGGGCCGCCCTGCCGCTATCTCAGTTGCGCGGGTCACGGCCATGACGACAATTATTACACTGCTTGCCGATAAGTAACTAAACACTCGGCCTGGTCAGGACCCGGGACGGCCGGCCTGGGCGGCACGCGGTGGCCGAGCGGATCACGCCGGGCCGGCCAGTTCGGGTAGCTTGAGTGACTCTGAGGCCCAGGAGGCGGCGTGGAAGCTGACGAGGCGGTACGGCTGCGCCGCGCGGTCAACAAGCTCGCGCGCCAGTTCAACACGTCCGCTACCGACGAGGGGCTCACTCCCACGCAGGCCTCGGTGCTCAACCTGATCGCCGGGCGGGGCCCCATCGCCATCGGTGAGTTGCTGCGGCTTGAGCACATCAACCCGACGATGTTGTCCAGGGTGGTCGGCAGGCTCGATGACATCGGGCTGATCGTCCGGACCCCTGGTCCAGGGGATCTGCGCAGCGCGTCGCTGGTAGCCACCGAAGAAGGCCAGCGCGTTCACGAGAGGATTCTGGCCCAGCGCGCCGAGACCGTCGC
>JASIBM010000616.1 GCA_030045175.1 Streptosporangiaceae bacterium
GCACGCCCTTGACCGCTGGCTCGAGCAGCTCCATGAAGCGGTCGAACGCCGAGCGCTGCACCAGGATCCGCGATCGCGCGCAGCAGTCCTGGCCCGCGTTGTCGAAGACGGCGTATGGGGCGCTCGCCGCGGCCCGCTCGATGTCGGCGTCGGCGAAGACGATGTTCGCGCTCTTGCCTCCGAGCTCTAGGGTCAGCCGCTTCACGTGCGCGGCGCAGCCGGCCATGATCTGCCTGCCGACCTCGGTCGAGCCGGTGAACACGATCTTGCGCACCGCCGGGTGGTCGACCAGGCGCTGGCCGACGACCGAGCCCTTGCCTGGCAGCACCTGGAACACCCCGTCGGGCAGCCCCGCCTGCGCCGCGAGCTCGCCGATCCTGATGGCGGTCAGCGGCGTCAGCTCGGCCGGCTTGGCGACCACGGTGTTGCCTGCGGCCAGGGCGGGCGCCATGCCCCAGGACAGTATGGGCATCGGGAAGTTCCACGGCACGATCAGCCCGACCACGCCGAGCGGCTCGGCGAACGTCACGTCAAGCCCGCCCGCGACGGGGATCTGCTTGCCGCACAGTCGCTCGGGCGCCGCCGAGTAGTACCGCAGCACGTCCCGCACCTGGCCGGCTTCCCAGCGTGCCGCGCCGATGGGGTGCCCGGAGTTTGCCACCTCGAGCCGGGCGAGCTCCTCGGCGTGGGCATCCACCTGGGCGGCGAACGCGCGCAGCAGGCTCGCCCGCTCGCCCGGTGAGACCGCCCGCCAGGCCGGCTGAGCCGCGGCCGCTCGGGCGATCGCGGCGTCGGCCTGCTCTGCCGACGTGCCGCGAACCGTCTGGACGGGCTGCTCGGTGGCCGGGTTAAGCACCGTGTGAGCGTCGCTGGTCATAGCCGCTCGAAGCAGCGCCGCAACTCCCAGTCGGTCACCGCCGCGTCGAAGGCAGCCAGTTCGACCCGAGCGTAGTTGGCGTAGTGCCCGACCACCTCGGGACCGAACGATTGCTTCGCCAGGAGACTGTCCTCCCAGAGCGCGAGCGCGTCCCGCAGCGTGTGCGGAACCTTCGGCCCGTCGTCGACGTAGGCATTACCGGCGAACGCGGGCTCAAGCGGCAACTCGCTATCAATGCCGTATAGTCCGCCCGCGATCATAGCCGCGATCGCCAGGTACGGGTTCACGTCCCCCCCTGGCGTCCTGTTCTCAACCCGGAGCGAGCGGCCGTGGCCGACCAGTCGCAGCGCGCACGTGCGGTTGTCGGCGCCCCAGCGCACCGCCGTCGGGGCGAAGCTGTCCGGCACGTACCGCTTGTAGGAATTGATGTTCGGCGCGTAGCACAGCGCGAGCTCTCGCATCGCTGCGAGCTGCCCGGCCACGAAGTGCTCGCCCAGCTTGGACAGGCCGTGCGGGCCATCGCCAGCCAGGACCGGCGCGCCCTCGGTGGCCGGCGCTCCCTCGGTCCCCGGCCCGCCCTGCTCGCGTAGCGACAGGTGGATGTGGCAGGAGTTGCCCTCGCGGGCGTTGGGCTTGGCCATGAAGGTCAGCGCCACGCCATCCTGCGCGGCGATCTCCTTCGCGCCGGTCTTGTAGATCGAGTGGTTGTCGCAGGTGGTGACCGCGTCGGCGTAGCGGAACGCGATCTCGTGCTGGCCGAGGTTGCACTCACCCTTAGCCGACTCGACGTACATGCCGGCGCCTGACATGGCGCCGGTGATCCGGCGCAGCAGCGGGTCGATACGGGACGTGCCGAGTATCGAGTAGTCCACGTTGTACTGGTTGGCTGGCACCAGGTTCGCGTAGCCCTTGTCCGACGCCTGCTCGTAGCTGTCGCGGTAGACGATGAACTCCAGCTCGGTTCCGGCCAGCGCGACCCAGCCGCGCTCGGCCAGCCGCGCGACCTGCGCCTGCAGGATCTGCCTGGGGGAGGCGACCACGGGCGTCCCGTCCAGCCAGGTCAGGTCGGCGAGCACGAGCGCCGTGGCCGGCAGCCACGGAAGGCGGCGCAGGGTCGCCAGGTCGGGCCTGAGCACGAAGTCGCCGTAGCCGCGGTCCCAGGAGGACATCGCGTAGCCGCCGACGGTGTTCATGTCCACGTCCACCGCGAGCAGGTAGTTGCACCCCTCGGCGAAGTGCTCAGCCACCTCGTCGATGAAGTACTCGGCGGACAGGCGCTTGCCCGCCAGCCTGCCCTGCATGTCGGTGAACGCGAGCACCACCGTGTCGATCTCGCCGGCCCGCGCCGCGGCCCGGAGCTGCTCCATGCTCAGCATCCCGGCCCTTGCCGCACTTGCGTGGCTGTCGGTCATCGTCATCCTTCAGACTCAGACTTGCTCGAGCTCTCGCTCGATCGCGGCCAGTTCCTCCGGGGTGCCCTGGACCTTCGGCCCAGTGAACCAGCTGCGCGCCGAGACCAGCCAGTAGATCCCGGCGAAGCCGATCACCACCACCACGGCGACGACCGCGTAGTTGAAGGAATCCGCGGTGATCGGGCCCACTTGCGGCAGCATGAACAGGACAGTGATGAAGATTACCCACGCGACGGCGATCCAGCCGACGACGTAGCTCCACCGGCCCAGGCTCCATGGCCCGCGCTGGAAGCTCTCGCCCTGGCGTAGCCGCAGGTAGGTGGGCGCCACGTAGGCGATGTACAGGCCGATGGTGGCGATGGAGGTGACCGCGTAGTACGCGGCGCTATTCCACAGGTAGGGCAGGCCGAGGATCAGCGCGCCCGCCGCTGCCAGCCAGATCGCGTTGGTGGGGGTCCTGGTCCGGTGATTCACCCGGTGCCAGAAGCTCGACCCCGGCAGCGCGCCGTCACGGGAGAACGCGTAGATCATCCGGGAGTTCGCTGTGATCGAGGACATGCCGCAGAAAAGCTGCGCGCCGATCGCCACGAGCAGCAGCAGTTCGGCCAGGTCGGTCGCGGTGCCCCCGGTCAGGAACCTGGTGTGCAGCGCGTCGATGAAGATCTGCGCCGGAGGAACGGTCGCGCCGGATTCGGTGGCGTACTTGGCGGGCTGAATCGCCATGGTGAGCCCGATCAGCAGGATCCAGCCGGCGACCAGTGAGATCAGGATTGACATCACGATGCCACGCGGGCCGGCCGTCGACGCCTTGTGCGTTTCCTCGGTCATGTGCGCCGACGCGTCATAGCCGGTGAAGGTGTATTGCGCCAGCAGCAGGCCGATCGGGATGATGTACCACCAGCCGATGTGCAGTCCGGTGAGGTTCTGCAGGTTAGTGAACGTGTAGTGGGCGCCCGAGTGGTGCTTGGGCACGAACCACAGCACCGCGACGATGATCACCACGCCGGTGATGTGCCACCAGACGCTCACGTCGTTGAGCAGCGCGACAACCCGGATGCCGAACTGGTTCAGCAGGCCGTGCACGAGCAGCACGGCCGCGTAGATCACGATCGTGTGCCAGTGCACCGTGGTGCTGAAACCGAAGGCGAGGTCGAGCAGCGCATTTATGAAGAACGCGGCGCCGAAGTCGATCCCGGCCGTGATCGCCACCTGGCCGAGGAAGTTGAACCAGCCGGTGAACCAGGACCAGGCCGGCCCGTTCTTGCGGGCCAGCTTTGCCGACCAGTAGTACAGGCCGCCTGCGGTCGGGAAGCTGGAGCAGACCTCGGCCATGGCCAGGCCGACGAATAGCGTCATGATCCCGACGAAGGGCCAGCCCCACACGATGACCGCGGGGCCGCCGGTGAGCATGCCGAAGCCGTACAGGGTCAGGCAGCCGGAGAGGATCGAGATGATCGTGAACGACACGGCGAAGTTGGAGAAGCCTGACATCCGCCTGCGTAGTTCCTGGGCGTAGCCGAGCTTGTGCAGGGTCTCCTCATCGCTGAGGACCGGCTGGGTGGACGCTTCATCATGGACGGACACGTCGTGCTCCTCGGGATCGTGGCTGGTCCGGTGGGAGTTGGGTGGATGTGGTGGCGCGGTCCGAGGTTTAATGGTCTAATAACAGACCAATGATGCTGTGACGGAAGAGAATGTCAAGACCTCCGGCCCAAAAAGATCACGAAGCACCGCTCACGGGGCGAAGCTCCTGGCGATGCCGCCGGGAGCCGCTAGTCCCCGGCACGCGGGTGAGGGGAGGCCCGCGTGCCGGCCTTTGATCCCTTCGCGTTAGCGTCGTGCCGCAGGCGCGCTCAGCGAGCACCGTGCCGCAGGCGCGCTCAGCGAGTACCGTGTCAGGCGATGTGGCGGCGTCGTCCATGAGTACCCAGGTCAGCACCGGCGTTGACCTGAGCTGCGTGCTTCGCCCGGTGCGGCAGGGGAACGCGTTCGAGGAGACCGTGGAGCGGCTGCTCACCGTGATCAAGCTCGGCCTGGTCGGTCCTGGTGAGCGGTTCCCCGCCGAGCGCGAGCTCGCCGCGCAGCTTGGCATCAGCAGGATCACGCTCCGCGAGGCAATCAGTGAGCTGGCCCAGGCCGGATACGTGCAGTCGCGGCGCGGCAGGTTCGGCGGCACGTTCGTCACCTACACCCAGCCGCCGCCGAGCGTCGACGAGCTCCGCAGGGTGGCGCTGCAAGATGGCCGCAAGCTCACCGACGCGCTGACGTTCCGGTTCGCCGTCGAGACCGGCGCCGCCGACATGCTCGCCCAGCAGTTCGCCTCGGGCGGATCGCCTGAGGTCTTGCTCGCCAGGCTCGCCGACGTCAATCAAGCGAGCCCGCAGGACTACCGCCGGCTCGACACGCTGTTCCACCTGTCCATCGCCGAGCTGACCGGGTCCAGCCTGCTGTCAGCCGCCTGCGCCGACGCCAGGATGCGGCTCAACGACCTGCTCGCCGCGATCCCCGTGCTCAGGCTCAACATCACGCACGCCGCCGCGCAGCACGCCGCGATCGTCGAAGCGATCCTGGCTGGCGACCCCGAGCGGGCCAGGCACGCGGTGGCCGAGCACCTGGCAGGCACCGGCGCGCTGCTGCGCGGCTTCCTCGGCTAGCTCCTGGA
>JASIBM010000617.1 GCA_030045175.1 Streptosporangiaceae bacterium
AAGCAATGGGTTCGCGCGGGGCGCAGGCGACTCCTATCGCCTAGATCCGGTAGACCCCGGCTCGCTCAGGCGCCTGTTCGACGAGCTAGCCGCAGCGGAAGTCGTCCGCGTCGACTGGCTGCATGCGCTGCCCCTCGCAGTAACCGGGCCGGTCGGCGCCGACTCGCTCGCCCGTGCGCGCTGGGCGTGCCTGGACACCCCCGCCGCGCTCCTGCGCGCCGTGGCCGAGCGGCCGGGCACGCCCGCGCTGCGGCCCTGGTGGCTCTCCTACCGAGCTCAGCCGGCGGACGGTCCGGTGCAACGGCCCGAACTCGGCCTGCTCGCCGGGGTTACGGAGGTCGGCCCGCAGGAGTGCGCGATCGGCGGGCACTGGCTGGACGTGCCAGGCCCTGACCCGGCGCTGTGGGCCGAGCCAGTCGCGGGCCTGCTTGAACTGGCGGGCCACGCGCCGCTGCCGCGACGCCTCGCGCTCGCGCGGGGCTACTGGTGGCGACAGGCCCTGCTTCCTGTCACGGCGCACGAGGCCCAGCCGGACGTGCTGGCCAGCGTCGGCCCGCGCACGCTGGCGGAGCAGGCCTTCAGCGTCACGCCCTCGGAACCCGGCATCCACGTCGTGCTCGGCGGCACCGGGGGCATTGGCGCGACGGTTGCGGCCTGGCTGCTGGGTCGGCCCGGTGACCAGGTCGTCCTGGTGTCCAGGCGGCCGGAGCTGCCCGAGAGACTAGCCAGGTGGGCTGACCGGGTCCTGATGGTCAGCGCCGACCTGGCCGCAGAGCCCGTAGCCATCGTCGCCGAGCGCATCGAGCAGGCCGCAGTGCAGGCGGCCGGCCGGATCGACAGCGTCACGCACGCGGCCGGGGTCGCCTTTGGCGGCTTGATCGCCGGACGGGAAATCGCTCGCGCCGCGGCTGCCACCGCAGCCAAGCTGAACGGCGCCCTGGTCATCGAGCACCTGGTGGCGAGCCATCGCCCGGCGCTCGCGCTCTACTGCTCGTCGATGTCGGCGCAGCTCGGCGGTGCCGGGCAACTCGACTACGCGGCGGCCAGCGGTGCGCTCGACGCCTTCGCCGGCTACCGCGCGGACGACGCGGAGGCCACGATGCGACTGTGCGTCGACTGGGATGCCTGGCGGGAGGTCGGCATGGCCAGCGGAGCGCTCCAGGGCAACGCCCGCCATCAGGCGCACCTCGCCGTCGGCCTGACCGTGGCCGAGGCGATGAGCGTCATCGGCCGAGTGCTGCGCGCGCAGCTGCCGCACGTCCTTGTCAGCACGACCGACATCGAGCGGTCGGCTGCCTTCTACGCGCCCGGCCCGGCGCAGCCCGGCCCGGCGCAGCCGGGTCACTCCGGGCGAGAGGTGCCTGCCACCGAAGCCGCGCCGCTGCCGGCCGGGCACCTAGCCGAGCACCTGGCCGGGTTCCTGCGCCGGTGGCTGGGACTCGATGCCCTCGATCCGGCGGCTTCCCTGCACGACCTGGGCGCGGACTCGCTGACCTTGCTCGACCTGATCGACGAGGTCAAGGAGCGCACCGGTGCCGACCTCGAGCTATCGCAGCTCAGCCACAAGGTCAGCCTCGCGGACGTGCTGGCGCTGATCGGCGGGCCGGACGGGCAGGCCGGGCAGGCCGACCCGAGCGACGCTGACCCGCCAGGCGACGCTCACCCGATGAGCGACTCTGACCCGCCAGGCGACGCTCACCCGATGAGCGACGCTGACCCGCCAAGCGACGCTCACCCGCTAAGCGATCCTGACCAGCGGGACGGTCCTGACCGACTGGGCAAGCCCGACGAGCAGGCCGAGCCTGCCGGGAGGCGGGATCTCCGGCCGGTGCCAAGGAGCGACCCGGTAGCCGTGCAGGTCTGGCAGGAAGGCGCCGGCTCGGCGGCGCTGTGCCTGGTGCACCCGCTCGGCGGGGACGTCCAGCCATACCGGCAGCTCGTCTCGGCGCTCGACGACCGGCTGACCGTGTGCCTCATCGCGGACCCCGCACTCGGCGGGCCGGAGCTGCCAGCCTGGCCGATCGCGGAGCGGGCCAGGCGGTACCGCGAGGCCGTGGCTGCCAGGCTCGGCGCTGGCGAACGGCGCTGGCAGCTCGGCGGCTGGTCGTTTGGCGCCTGGGTGGCGGTCGCCATGGCCTCGGAGGCAGAAGCGGCCGGCCGGCCGGCGGACGCGGTCTGTCTGATCGACCCGCCGTCCCCTGACGCCGGTCCCTGGCTGGCCGCCTACGACGACTCGCAGCTCGACACGGTCTTCGCCAGTGAGCTCGCCGCCGGGGGGTGGGAGGACCGGGCAACGCCGCTGGCGCGTTCCTACGCCGCCCGGCTGGCCCGCTGCGGCCGGGCGAACCTGGCCAGCATGACCGGGTACCAGCCGCCGGTGCTTGCGGTCACGCCCGCGCAGCTCTGGCTGGCCGGGCGGCCGGAGGGTGGACGGCCGGCTGGTCAGCCAGCGCCCGACGAGCCCGAGGCACGGGTGCGGCAGTGGCGCTCGCGCTTGCCACGCCTGGTCGCCTGGCATGCACTGGACGCGACGCACGATGGCATCGTGCGCCAGCCGCACGTGCAGGTGATCGCCGCCGCGATCAGCTCCACCGCGTTTCCGGCCCCGCCGGTCGGCTGACCAAGGAGGACATGGTCAACATGGACGCCCCCGGCCCCTGGTTCCGCCGCGCCGCCGATGTCACGGCCCCCGTCCGGCTGTTCTACTTCCCCTACGCCGGCGCCAACGCCGCCGCCATCGCCGACTGGCAGGCCAGCCTGGGCACGGCAGTCGAGCTTCACATCGCGCAGTTGCCCGGTCACGGCGCGCGCCTGTTCGAGGAGCCGCTGGACGACCTGGACACCCTCGTCGCCTTCCTTGCCGCAGCGGTCGCTGATCTCGCCGGCCGGCGATTCGCCTTCTTCGGCCACAGCCTGGGCGCTCTGGTCGCGTTCGAGGTCGCCCGCTCGCTGCGGCGGCAGGGGCTGCCCATACCCGAGCGACTGTGGGTCAGCGGTGCCGAGGCGCCGCGCACCCGGATAGTCAAGCGCCGGATCGCCGACCTCCCGCACGACGAGCTGATCGAGGCCCTGCGCGACTACAGCGGCACACCTGCGGAGATCCTCGCCGACCAGGAGATGATGAAGCTGCTGCTGCCGGGCATCCGGGCTGACTTCGCGCTCAGCGAGCGCTACGCCTATCGCGCCGAGCCGCCGCTCGACCTGCCGATCCACGTGCTGCGCGGCGCGCAGGATCCGTACGTCGAGGCCACCAGGGCGGCGGACTGGGCGCAGGAGACCACCTGGCCGCCGCGCATGCGGGTCTACCCGGGTGATCATTTCTTCATCGCCCCGCACGACGCCGACATCGCCGGTCTCGTCGTCGCCGAGCTGTCCGGCCAGCGCGCGAACCCGTATCAGTCGCTGCCGTCCCGGTCCTTCTGGCGCACCGCGGTGGCCGAGCCTGCTGCGGGGGTTTCTGGGCCATCGGGGTCTGGGGTCTCCCCTGGTGACGGAGTCCCAGGCGGCGCTGTGGCCCCCCTGGCCAGCACCGTCGGCATCGCCGATCTGTGGCAGCCGAAGTTCACTATCGGGCAGGACGACCCGATACTCACCGCAGGCTCATGCTTCGCCGCCCACATCGGCCGCGGGTTGCTCGAAGCCGGGATGAACTGGCACGATGCCGAGCCTGCCCCGCCCGGCCTGACCGCCGAGCAGCGACGGGCCAGGCACTACGGCGAGTTTTCCTTCCGCACGGGCAATATCTACACCGCCGCGATGATGCGCCAATGGCTCTCCTGGGCGCTGGGCGAGGCCGCCCCGCCGGACGATGCCTGGGCGCAGGACGACAGGTACTTCGACCCGTACCGGCCGTCCGTGGAGCCCGACGGCTACCCGTCGGGGCAGGCCATGCTCAGGGCACGCGCGCTGACCCTCGCGGCCATCGCCGGCGCCATCGGCCGTTCCTCCTGCCTGCTGCTCACGCTCGGCCTCACCGAGGCATGGCACGACACCAGGACCGGCACGGTGTACCCGAGCTGCCCGGGGACCGTGCGCGGCAGCTTCGACGAGCAGCGGCACGCGTTCCGTAACGCCACCTTCGCCGATGTCCATGAGGACCTGTCGGCGGCCATCTCGCTGGCCAGGACCGCCAGGGCGGACCTGCGCG
>JASIBM010000618.1 GCA_030045175.1 Streptosporangiaceae bacterium
AAGGGCATGGCCAGCATCATGGTCACCCATTCGCTCGCCGATCTCGACGCGCTCGCCACCGAGGAGGACAGGGCCAAGGCCCGCGGGTTCGCCGACCGGTGCGCGATCACGGTGCTGGCCGGCCTGCCGCCGCGCGAGCTGGAACGGGTGCATCAGATCACCCCGCTGACCGGCCCGGAGCAAGAGCTGGTCACGTCCTGGTCGGCACCGGATTCCTGGCAGCCCGGCGCTCGCCACCCCGGCCGCGGCAAGTACCTGATCAAGACCGGTGAACGGCTTGGCATCCCGGTCGAGCTGAGCCTGGTCGGACCCGAGCGCGACCTGTACGACACAGATCCGGAGTTCGCGTCATTTTCTGGGCGGCTGGCGGGGAACTCCGGGGGTGCTGGCCGGTGAGCGGGGGCATGGCGCCCGGGGTTTGGCGAACTGGCGTGGGGTGGTGGTCAGGGGGCGTGCCCGGCACCGGGTCGGTGGCCGTTGACCGTGCTGGTGAGCGAGCGCAGGTACTCGGCGGTGAAGGCGGCCTGGTCGATCAGGGCGTGGGCGTCGTAGTGGTCGCCGCCGAGGTGGCGGGCCAGGGTGCTGGTGGCCTGGGGGCTGGCGCGGAAGAACGCGTCGATGGTGGCGAGCAGGCCGGCGAGCTGGGTCAGGTAGCTGGCGGGCAGGGTGATGGGCTCGGTGGCTGGCGGGGGGCCGTGCATGGGCTGGCTCCTTGGGCTGGGTCAGCTGCCAGGTGGCGGGGTGGCCGGGCCGGCGGTGCTGGCCCAGCGGGCTGCGTTGGCGACGGACATGCCGAACAGGTCGCACAAGGCGCGGATGTCCCCGCTGGTGGCCTGGACTTCCTGGAAGATGCGGTCCAGGCGGATGTGCTCGGGGGGCATGGCGAGCTGGTCGCGGATCCAGGCGGTGGTGACCGGGCTGGTGCGGGTCCAGCTGCGGGCGTGGATGAGCAGGTGGGGGTTGACGCTGGCCGGCCAGGTCGAGGTGCGGTAGCTGAGGTAGGTGGCCGCGCGCTCGCGGACGGGCTGGGCGAGCAGGATCACCCGGTCGGCCAGGTGCAGCCGGCCGTCGCGGATGTCGGTGAGCTGGAGCGTGGCGAGCTGGCTGGTGCGGATGGCGTGGTAGGCGAGCAGGGCGGTGATCAGGGCTCGGGCCGGGCTCGGGGAGTCCAGCGCCCGCCGCAGCGCGGCCAGGTCCACGGCGGGCGGCGCCGACATGGCCGGGGCCGGGACATGGATCCGGAAAGTTGGATTGGTGAAGGTCAGCTTGCGGGATCGCAGGACGCGGAAGACCGAGCGCAGGCCCTGCACGGTGGTGGCGCGCGGCTGCCCGGACGGCGGCAGGGCGGCGAGCACGTCCGCGCGGCTGATCTCGCGCAGCGAGTCATGCGTGGCGGCCCAGGAGTGCAGGACGGGCAGGGCGAAGGCGAGCTGGCTGCGGATGGTGGCGTCGGAGCGGGGCTTGGACCGGGGCGGGGTGGTGCTGCCGTTGCGCATCACGTCCAGCCAGGTGCCCAGCTCGCGGCGCATCTGCTCGGGCAGGGCGGCGGTCTTGGCGTGGAACCAGCGCACCACGGGCGGCTCGATGTCGTCGTCGAGCATTCCCGCGGCGGCGATCACGTCGGTGACCGTGGCGGCCGAGTGCTTGATGCAGGTCAGCAGCAAGACGTCGCTGCGGCGGATCGGCGCGCCGGGGGTGTCCTGGATGCCGAGCATGATCCGGATGGCGCGCTGGATGGTGGCCGTGTAGCCCGTGCGCCAGCCGTGCGCGGCGGCGTGGTCGCGGACGAACTGGGCGAACGCGGCCTCCAGCGCCGGGTCCGGGGGCGGCGGGAACTTGTCCCACAATCCCAGGCGCAGGTCCCGTGGCATGTCGAACAAGACAAGCTGCCGGCCGGTGACCGGCCGCAGCAGCGACATGTCCGCCGGGACGGTCTTGCGGACGTACTCGCGGCGCTGCGTGCCGGGCGGGCGCCAGGTCCCGGCGATGAACAGCTGCTGGCCATGCGCGTTGGCCTCGGCCAGGCTGACGGTCGCGATCCGGCGGCCGAGCAGCCGGGCGGCCAGATGGCGGTGCTTGTGGCACAGCCGGCACGACCCGTCCGGGCTGACCGGCACGTCCCGGCCGCAGGTAGCGCACTGGCTATCGGCGCCGTACTTCTCCCGCCACGACCGGCACGCCCCGCACATCCAGCCGTACCGGGCGGTGACGCCCCACGCCAGGCAGTCCGGGCACGAACTGACCTCGACGGGCCGGCGGCGCAGCTTCCCCGGCGATTCCCACCGCAGGGACTTCGGGCCCGGCGCGTGGCGATGGCAGCGAGCGCACAATCCCGAGGTGAAATAGTTCTCCCGGGAACCGCAGCGGCGGCACGGCGGCGGCGTGACCGGGCCGCCCGGCCAGCACTCGAAGCAGCACGGGATCTCCCGCATCGCCGGCGGCCGCACCCCGCAGGACTGGCACAGGTGCGTGACGCCGCTCACGCCGGCGGCACCGACCTGTGCCGGCCCAGCCGCGGCGCCAGGTCCGCCTTCGTCCCGGCCGCGGCGGCGGGCGGCTTGCGCGCGGCGACCTTCCCCGGCTCGCAGACCAGCAGGTCCGCCGGGGTGCAGTCCAGCACCGCGCAGATCACGTCCAGGTCCTCCAGCCGCATCGAGACCGGGGTCGTGGTCCACCAGCGAGACATCTTCCCGGCACTGACCTCCAGCCCGGCCTCGGCCAGCCGGCGCCGCATCTCGGTTGATTTCCAGATCCCCCGCTCAGCGGCGGTCATCCGCAGATTCCAGCGCATGAAATCACCTCGCTCCCTCGCCGAGCCGCGCGGCGACACGGTCATTGGCGCTGGCCCACGCCCGCTCGATGTGGTCAGCGTGGACATGGATATAGCGGGTCGTGGTGGACAGCCACTCATGCCCCAAAAGCTCCTGGATCGCCTTCAAGTCCATGCCGCGGGCATACAGCGACGACGCGCAGAAATGCCGCAGCGTATGCGGCGTCAGCCTTCCCGACCAGGCCGGCAGCGACCGGCCGACCGCATGCGCCAGCCCGTCGCGCAGCGCCTGGTCCTGCACCCGGCAGCACCAGCCGGTCACCGGGTCGCGGCGCTCGGACGGCAGCAGCGGCGCGTCCGGGCAGTCGTAGTCGTCGCCGAACTGGTGCCGCACCTCGACCAGCCACCAGTCCAGCAGGTCACCGACCTGGTTGATCGCCGGGACCAGCCGGGTCCGGGCGCCCCGGCCGCGGCTGCCCTTGCCGAACCGGACGTGGAGCTTGCCGAGCTCGCCCAGGTCCCGGCGCCAGTCCCGGATATCGAGCATGTAGGTCTCGCGGATCCGCAGCCCGGCCCGCCGCCACAGCGACGCCGCCAGGTAATCCCGCGCGGCGGGCAGGTACTTGCGCGCGCTGGGCAGCCACGCCCGCCACGCCGCGAACAACTCCTCCACCTCATCCTCCGACGGAGGGACGCGCAGGACCCCGTAGTCGGCCCTGGCCGGGCGGTTGAACTCATCGATGACCTGGATGACCGCATGGCCGGTCAGCCGGCGGATGTCGCCCTCGTAACGCAGCAGCAAGAAGTCGTAGAACCGGGCCAGGGACCAGGCCTTGTGCTGCACGGTGAGCTTGGCCCGGCCCAGCGTGGTGCGCTGGCGCGCCAGGAACGCATCAGCGTCCCGGGGCTGGGCGGTCCACAACGGGTTGCCGAGGAAACGGGCGAATTCGAAGATCACCGACCGGTTCTCGTTCACGGTCGCGTCGCCCATCCCGGCGCCGACGGCGGCCAGCAGGAACTGGTCGACCAGCTCCTGCTCGAAGTCCTCCTGCTCCTGCGCCGACTGCAGGGACCTGGGGGCGTCCAGGGAGCGCACCACGGCCAGTACCACGACTGCTCCCGTTCCACGCGCCGATTCAACCGTCATGAATGCGGACGAGGTTTCCAGATAATGGACCAACGGTCAACTTGTTCGGGCAAGCTGCCCCGGTACCTCCCGCCCCGGCAGAAGCCCAGCCAGTACAACGAGCAAGATCACAAACTCAGGGAAGTTCCTGCAACAGACCAGGCGATCCGCCCCGGCCTTCCGGGCAGGCCGCGATGATCCGCGCGCACGGCCCGCGCGCCCCGGCCACTAGCGGGAACGCCGCCGGCATCTGGTACGCGCTCGCCGTCTGCTGGGGCCTGGCCGGCGCGT
>JASIBM010000619.1 GCA_030045175.1 Streptosporangiaceae bacterium
GCGGCCCGGCCGCCGACGGCAGGCCCAGGTACGTGCTCGACATCGAGCCAGTCAGCGGCACCGTGCGGGTCGGCCCGGCTGAAGCGCTCGACGTCGATCAGATCACCGCGGTCCGCCCGGTCTGGTCCGGATGCGAGCCGCCGGCCGGCCCGATCGAGGCGGACGTCCAGTTGCGCGCGCACGGCGAGACCTTCCGCGCGACCTGCCAGCTGGCCGGGGACGAGCTGCGGATCCGCCTGCACAGGCCCGCGCGAGGGATCGCCAAGGGCCAGGCCGCCGTGTTGTACCACGAGGACGCGGTCCTCGGCTCGGCGACCATCGCCCGCACGGCGTAACCCCTGCACGGCGTAACCCCCGCACGGCGTAACCCCTGCACGGCGTAACCCCCGCACGGCGTAGCCACCGCACGGCGTAACCCCCGCCGGGCCCGCCTTACCCTCGACGACAACGTGGGGTCCTTGCTGCTGTGACAGCGACAGCAAGGACCCCACGTTGTGATCCGAGTCTGAGGAGCATGTGACGTGCGATGACTTTGAGGTCTGTGTGGCGCGCTCAGGGCGACGGGCGATCGTGATGATCTCTGGACTGGCGTCAGTCAGTGGCTGGCGGTCCCAGTCGCCGTACTGTTCATCGATGACCAGCCCGGCCTCGGATAGGAAAGCGGTCACCTCACCAGGGTCGAGGAACCGCAGCGTGCTGTGGCTCAGTTCGGGACGATCCCAGGCCGGGCTTGTGTAGATCGAGGTGAACGAGACGGTGCGTCCGTCCGTCGGCGTGTGCGCCTGCTCCGTCTTCGTGATCACGGCGCCGGACGGGCTCACGGCCTGGACCGCGTTGGCCGTGGTCCAGCCTTCCCACGCGCGCGCCAGCGGATGGCGGGTTTCGAACGCGAACCGCCCGCCCTCGGTCATGGCCGAGGCGATGGCACGCAGCGACGCGCGTATCCGCGCGTGCTCGACCAGCACCTGGAACGCGTGTCCGGTCATAACGACGAGGTCGAATTCCCGGTCCCACGCGGCGGATTCGGCGGGACCGAGCACCCACTCGATCTCGGCACTCGCGCGAGCACGGGCCAGCATCGCCTCGGCCGGGTCGAGCCCGCAGAGCCGGCCGGCGTGCCCGGCCCGCCTGGCCAGGCGCAGCAACTCCCCGGTACCGCAGCCCACGTCGAGCACCGAGCCGGCGGCGAGCACCAGCGGCAGGTAGAACGCGAAGTCACCGCGCCGATCCCACGGGTGCCACAGGTCGTACAACTCGGCCAGCCTGGGCTCGCCGAACAGCCGGTCGACCGCGACCGGCTGGCTGTTGTCGGTCATGAGGAGGAGCGAGGGGCCGACGGCACGTCGGAGCGGTCGGGAAACAAGTGCGGGTCAAGCCAGCTCGTGCCGGTGATGTCGGTTTCGCAGCCCGCGACCTTGTGCAGGCGGGTGGCGAGGTCGTGCAGCGGCCGAGCGTCATTGTGGTCGAGCCTGATGTAGTGCCGCCCGGCAAGGTCGCTCGGCAGTTCCTGCGGTCCGAGTAGCACGAGCACCGTGCGGTCTGGGTGCGTGACCAGCGCCATGCCTGCCTCGATCAGCACGTTGGGTCGCGCCTGGAGGCGCCAGGCATGGTTGCGCTCCGACAGGCTCCACCGCTCGCGCACGCGCTCGTCCGGGGTGAAGAACGCGATCACCGCCTGCGCCACGTCGAATGCCTTGCGGACCGCGTCGCCGGTATACGGCGTCGCCGTGCCGGTCGCCTGGACAAGCTGGCTGAACTCCAGCGGCTTGAGCCCGATCCTCCTGAGCCAGTCGAACAGAGCATTATTGGCGTCGATGTCATGGCCGTAGATCACCATTACGGCTCTTGGGTCAATCGTCGGCGCCATGTCCTGCCCGTCGTTCGGCTGGACGCGCGCGCGTGCCGCCGACCGCGCCGCTACCGCGTCTGGCGCCGCTGGGCTCGGCACCGGAGATGTCGTATCACCCGGTGGAAACCACTCGGGCAAGCGCTGAGCGATCGACTCGAGCACACGCGTTTCCGACGCGATCCAGTTGCTGCGCCGTATCCCCCGGTCTTGCTGAGTAAAAGCCGACGCACCCAGCATTAGGGGCGTCTCCAGTATTCCCAGCGCCCCGGCATTGCTGTACGTCAGGGTTTCGAATTCGTCGGCGGGCTGGCCACCGAGGTTCTCGGTGAGCCAGCGGCGGCTGTGGTGGCGCCATTGTCCCGTGCGCTGGTCGAATGCCATGAAATCGCCGGATCTGAGCGCTTCTGTCCGAAGCCGGTGACCGGCAGCGATGAAACTCGCAAGCTGAGCCTGCGCCTGCGCTAGCGGCACCTTGAGTACAGGTGGTCGCAGCCAATCCGGCAGTTCGGGTTCGGGTGGCACGTCAATCATTGTGCCGCAATTCGGGACCGCCGCCTCGCGCAGAGCCCAGCGCCTGCCCGTGCGACCCCTGGCGCGACTCCAGCCGCGCTGACAGGGCTGATCGCTAGGATGAGCCGGTGAGCAGCGACCGGCCGCGGTTCCCCTGGCCCGCGCAGAGCGCGACGGGCGTGGGGTCGATGCCGGGGACCGACATGGCCGAATCCATCGCCGTCGTGCTCGGCGAGCTACCCGAGCTCGCGTACCTG
>JASIBM010000082.1 GCA_030045175.1 Streptosporangiaceae bacterium
CGCGGGTCCAGGCCGACTGGTATCAGGCGGTGTGCAACGCCGTCAAGGCCGAGCAGGTCGGCGGCGGGATCTACTGGTGGGAGGTCAACTTCGACGCGAGTCCCGCCGACCCGCGCCCGTTCGAGTCCGACCGGCTGACGTTCCTGGACCGCCCGGCCCAGAACGTCATCCGGACCTGCTTCCTCAGGCTGTCATCCTGAGCACCTGGCGATGACCCCGCCCGCTTGCTGGTGCTAGCTGACGATGAGCCCCTGTTCGCGGCAGAGGCGAAGGAGGTCGTCTACGTAGCCGTGCGCGTCGGCAGACGCGGCGGCGAGATCATCGTCCCGGCTGCCATCGAAGGCCGCTGCGCGCCGTGGCCCGTGGTTTTGCGGGGTGGCGAAGTCGTTGGCCAGCTTTCCGAGCGCGTCTCGCAGGATGTCGCCGTGATTCGCCGCGTGGGCGACTAGGCGGCTGGCGATGTCAGCGACGCCACCTGGCCAGCGCCGGAGCACGTAGATCAGATCGTAGGCGTCCTTGTATTCGCCTCGGGCGGCGAATGCGAAGGACTTGAGGACAACGAAGGCCGCTGGCCCGCAGACGGGGACGCTGCGGCGCACGGCTTCTCCCCTCAAGGTGTGGCCGTCCATGACTACCTCGTGGCGCTCGTCGAAGGCAAGTTGCAGTCCAGGGGTGATCAGGGCAGCGAAGTCACCTTCCAGGTTGTGAATGCGGCCTCCCTTTCTCGCGCCTGGGATTGGTGGCATCAGGAAGTCAATGGTGACGTCGCAACCGGCGAGCCCCCAGCGCTGGGGCGTGCGGTTGCCCAGTTCGTTGAAGTCGGGCTTGAAGTCCTCCTGACGCAGGCGCTTGCTGATCTCGGCGTACTGCGCCTCGTCAAGGAGGCCGATCGCCAGTCCGACGTCGAGATCGTTGGTCCCTGGGTGAAGGTCGCCTGTGTCGGGGTCGGGGCCGACCTGCAGATCGATGAGAAGGGAAGGGACTAGGCCGCCGACGATGCACAGGTCGTCCATCAACGCCCCGAGAGTCACAGCGACTGTCAGGCATGCCGACTTGACTTGCTCGGTCTCCTCACGGGTGTAGCCACTGCGGTGGCGCGGCTTACCCGGCGGCGCCACGCTGCCACCTCAGGTGCTGGGCACGCAGGTGGCGCGCGGCCTCTGCCGCGCGCTCGGGAAGCTGGAGCAGATCTAGATAGATCTGAACGGTGCTAACGCAGTTCAGTCCTTCGTGATCGTACTCGCCGACGAAAACACCTGTGTCATTCGGTCCGACCAGCTGAAGGTTCGCCCCGGTGGCTTCGCGCCGGACGCCGAGCCGGTCAGCGGTAATGCGAGGGTCCTCATCGACGTACACGGTCGTCAGCCGGAACCGCACGAACTGGTCTATCACCCACGCGGCGGGCAACCCTGTGAAGGCATGGTGGACTCCCGCAGACTCAAGGCGCGCGGCGACCGTGCGCGCGAGATCGATGCCGCTGCCACTGAAGTGGCCCAGGACACTGTCATGACCGTCGAAACGGTAGTCCTGGGCCCAGGCGTCGAGCAGCACGCCCGGTTCGTGTGGCCGTAGCTCGCGTTCGCGGCGTTCGAGGAGGAACTCCTGATCGAGGCGTCGGACGATGCGCGAGACATTGCCGTCATCCAGCCCGGTGACCGCGGCGAGTTCCTTCTGGAGCCACCAGCGGTCCGGGTCCAGCAGCATGGCCCGTGTCACGCGGGCGCTCCTAGGTGCGAACGGTGAGGACGGCCGACCACGCGACCGCCTCTGGTTAGGCAGTCCTTGCACCCGCAGGTAAAGGTTATCGGAGCGGACATGCGCGTTGCCGGACAGGTCAATCCAGTTGAGCCGTGCACGGTCGGCGACCTCGGCCCCGGCGCGGGACATGAACGGGACCACCAGGACAGGGATGACGCCCTCGTCAGGGTAGGTCAGAAGCTGCTCAGCGGCGCGGGCAACCTGGCCAGGACCGCCCGAGGTCTTAACCTCAATCACCCACTGCCGCCCATGAGCATCCCGCGCAATAAGGTCAGCCCTCAGGCGACCCTCGCGCTCCGCTGATTCGACGTGCACCGCTGGCTCGTCCAGCAGGTCAGCCAGCAGGCGCGGGAGAAGATGCCGTGCCTCACGCTGGAGCGCCTTGGCAGGTTCCTGCATAAAATAGTCTCCCTGCGAGGTAGCGCAGGACTTAGATTTACGCACGTTATCATCTCCACCGTTACTCCTGCAAAAAACTTTGCACCTGTGGTCATCAGCAGGACGGCAGCTTTAGGCAGGAAGAGCAGCGAGCCGAGGTCGGCGTCGCCGGGATCGGCGACGAAGCCTCGTCAGGCGCTCTTGCGTGCCCGCCAGCCGTGGTCGCAGCGCTCGACGTGCCCCGCTGCGGCAAGCAGGCCCAGGCACCGCATCGCGGTGTCGAGGTCCACCCCGGCCAGCGTGGCGATCGTGGCGATGCCGCGCCCGGATCGCCGCGGCGTCGCCGCGAGCACGGCGGCGGTGACCGGATCCAGGCAGTCAGGGGCGACAGCCGGATCCCTGCGCACGTGACCAGCGCGTGGCTTGCGCCCAGCCCGGCCCGCGCCACCCGCCTCAGGTCCGCCATCGGCCCCAGCCGCGGCCTCGCCCTCGCCCAGGGGACTGACCATCTCGATCACGTCAGCGGCCCCTGTGACGCAGGTGGCACGCCACTCCCTGATCAGCCAGTGACAGCCCGCAGAAAGGTCGGAGGTGACCGGGCCCGGCACGGCCATGACCGGGCGATTCAGGTCGTCGGCGTGCCGCGCCGTGTTGAGTGCCCCGCTGCGCAGCGCGGCCTCGACCACCACCGTGCCACGGCTAAGCGCCGCGATCACCCGGTTACGGACCAGGAAGCCAGGCCTTGTCGGTGCGCGGTCCGGCGGGCACTCGCTCACCAGCACGCCCGTCTCGGCGATCATGTCGAACAGGTCATGGTGGCCCTTCGGGTAACCAAAGCTGAGCCCGCTCGCGAGCACGGCGACCGTGCAGCCGCCGACGGCAAGCGCGCCACGGTGCGCGCTCGCGTCGACGCCGAACGCGCCGCCTGAGATCACCGTCCAGCCACGGCCAGCAAGCTCCGCCGCCAGCTCAGCGCCGACGTGCGACCCGTAGGCCGACGCCGCGCGGGAGCCGACGACCGACACCGAGCGCAGGCACGCGAATCGCAGGTCGGCCACCCCGCACAGCCAGAGGATGACGGGCCGGGCGTCGCCGAGGTCGTCGAGCTGGGTGGGCCACTCCGGATCCCCAGGGCACACCAGCCGGTACCCAGCGCGCTCCCAGGCATCCAGCCTGCCCGGTGAGGGGAGGTCAGGGAGCCTGCCGCGCCACCGCCCGAACGCCCGGTCCAGGCCAGGAACACCGGCGCCGCCCGAAGGCAGGCTCACCCCAGGCGGGTCCGGCGACATGACCGCCCGCACCAGCTCAGCCGGACCGCACCGGGCCAGCAGCACGCCGAGCACCGGGTCGCCGGCCTCGGCCAGCTCGCTGAGCTGGGCACGGGCCAGCCGCTCCTGCGCCGTCACCCCGCTCATGCCCGCGCCGCCCGCTCGCGGGCCGGCCTGCGGCCAGCCAGGCACCGGCATGCCAGCTCGGGTCGGCTTTCGTGGTCATAGCGCAACGCCACCACCTCCGGCCACGACCCTGCCGCGGAACCGCGCCGGCCGCGACCCGGCGCGATCGCCGTGTGGATAACGAGCAATGAACTCGGCGCCCTGTGGATTGAATGGGAAAGGGCGCCAGCGGCTCCTGTAGCCGCTGGGCGCCCTTCCTGGTTACTCGCGCACCTTCAGGGTCTTCGCAGGCGACTGCGACGTCAGGATGCCGACGGCGCCGCCGTACGCCGCGGTCAGCCTCCAGGTACCCGGCTGGAGCGCCTTGGCGCTCGGGGTGCAGCTGCCCGCCCCGTTCTTGAGCGTGGTTACGCACACCTTGACCGGCTTGCCTGTGGCCGCCTTGGCGGTGATCGTGACCATGCCGGTAACCGCGCCGGAGGGCTGGGACGTGACCTGGACGGTCAGGTGCTCGGCCTTCTCATGGCCGAAGGTCACCGTCGATGCTGACAGCTTCAGGCTGGTCGCAGAGGTGTCCGCGCGTGCGGCGACAGCGCAACTCGCTGTTCCGCTCGTTCCGTTGGTCTGCTTGGAGACGACCGTGGGCGATGGTTCGTTTCCCAGCGCCGGCGTGCTAGTCAGGCTGAGGTTGTTCGTCTCAGCGGTGAAGCCTTCCTCAAGGCAGGCAGGCGCCGAGGAACTGGCGGTGGTCAAGGCCGTCTTTGCCGCCAGCGTCGTCCCGCTGCCGAAGAAAGCCTCGCCACCCCCGCCGTCGCCGAACACGCCCCACTCAGCCGTGTTCCATGAACCGGCAAGATCGAGCACGCTGTCGCTACCGGTAACGAGCGTTGCCTGCCCGGAGCCGACGGACAAGGAAATCCCGTCGTTGCCACCCGAATCCGCACTGCCGGACATTTTTACGCTCGCCAGATCCCCGGCGGTCAAGGGGCTGCTCAGCGTGCCTGCCGAGCTGTTGGTGTAGCAATCGATGCCGAACGAGAACCAGCCCGAGGGGCATGTGGCGTCAAAGTCTATGAGCCAGTACTGCATGTAGACAAGGCCGGTGTCGGCGTCATAGCTGTACACGAACTGCTGCCACCCCTGGCAATCCGAAGGGTTGCTGCTCTGCGCGCAGGCGGGGGAGTTGAAGAACTGGCTGTTGAGCTGAAGCGTGAAGGCGTTCGCGACCTCCGCGCCCATGGCATCCACCTGGCCCTGCTCGGTGATCCTCGGGCTCACGTCCTGGAACGATCCTGTTGCCTGGGAGATCAGCCCCGATGTCTGGGCCGCGTAGTCGATGCCGCCGCCTACCGTCGCCGGCGCGCCGCGCGTTGCTGTACCTGACGGCGCCGGTGCAACCGGCCACTTCGGTGCGACCATGCACTTGACGGCCTGCCACCGCAGCGCGGGATACGAAGCGTGATAGCAGCCAGTGGCCGGCTCCTGGACCTTTGCCATGGCAAGCTGCCACTGTGGCTTCGTCCCTACGTTCTGCCGGGTGGCCGCGGCGGCCGACCGGGCCAGCGCCAGCCCTGACACGCCCAGCGGAAGCACCGCCGCCAACAGCACGACAACCGACCGCCGCGCCCCACCCACCCCGCGTGATCCGCTCATAAGGACACCCCTCCGCCGGAACTCCGGCAGCGCTCGCGGCCCGCGCCGCTCATGGCACGGCGACGGAAGTAGCCAGGAACCGGCGGCCGAAACGGGACGGGATCGGATGCCCATACCTAGGCGTCAAAGACGCATCGTACGGCCGGGGATCGGCGAGGCACCAGGGTAGCAGCGCTACTGCTCGCGGCGCCGGCGCGCGAGGTGGACGATGATGTCGGCGTCAATCTCGACCAGGTCAGGCAGGACCTGCCTGATCCGGCGATAGACCTGCTCTTGCTCCGGGGCCGGCAATTCGAGGTAGGCCGAGACGGTCGATAGATGGCCAACGTAGCCGCCAGCGCTCATCGTCAGGCGCCGCTCGATCACGAGCTGCTGAATATCGGTGAACCACTCCGACCGTTGGAGTTCGCTGCCCGGCCACTGCATGTAATGGCCCGGTGGCGTCCCATCAGGAATGGGAACCTCATCGCTGTCCAGGAACGGCGCCCGGGCCGCGCGGACGGCTTGCTCCACAGCCGGGTCGGCCAGGCGGGCTGGTCCGCCGAACGAGGCGAACACTCCCCCCGGCTCCACGAGCGCGGCCAGCCGCGACCACCGGTCCTGCGGGTTCGTCCAGTGCAGCGCGGCTGCCACATAGACCAGCCCGTAGCTTTCGCCGGGCCGCAAGTCCTCGAACGCGGCTTGCACCGTCTTGACGTTCGCTGGCACGTGCTTACGCAGCTCGGCGAGCATGGCCCCGTCCGGCTCGGTCGCCGTGACCGCGACCCCCCGCTGAGCGAACAGCCGGGTTGCCTTGCCCGTCCCAGCGCCAATCTCCAGGGCAGCCAGAACCGGTCCGCCCGCGTACCTCATCACCAGGTCGAAAAGCTCCGCCGGATACCCAGGCCGGAACCGCTCGTATGCTTCCGCCACCACCCCGAAGCTCAGCGCGCGACCAGACATGCCAAGCATCCTGACACGATCTGCGGTCGCGGCAAGGCGAGCCCGGAGTCGCCCCTTGCCGCCTGGCACGAGCTGGCCGCTGTCATCGTGACGCCCCGAGCCACAGGCCCAGCGCGCAGGCGACCTCATCGGCGCCAGGACGGTTAACATCGGCCAGGTCGGCCACCGTCCAGGACAGC
>JASIBM010000083.1 GCA_030045175.1 Streptosporangiaceae bacterium
ATGTCCTGATGACCAGGTCAGGATCCGGCTGCCCGGCCGTGTACAGGTGCTCGGCGATGTGCTCGACGTCGAGGACCTCGGCCAGTTCCTCGATCGTGGTGCCCTTGATGGCGTGCTCCTGTAGCAGCGACCGGACGGCATCGGCGATCTCCCGGCGACCGCCGTAACCGACCGCGACGTTGACGAGCAGGCCGGGCTGGCCGGTGGTGGCATTACCCGCGTCCTTCAGCACCCGAGCGGTCTGGGCGGGCAGCAGGTCGAGCGCGCCGACAGGCTTGACCCGCCAGCCCTGCGCGACCAGCCCGGTGACGGTGTCCTCTATGATCGCCAGCAGTGGCTCGAGCTCCGTTTCAGGGCGTGCCACCAGGTTGTCGGTGGATAGCAGCCAGAGCGTGACAACCTCCACGCCGGCCTCACGGCACCAGCCGAGCAACTCAAAGATCTTGTCCGCGCCCCTGCGGTGACCCCTGCTGACATCGGCGAACCCAGCCGATCGCGCCCAGCGCCTGTTGCCGTCGCACATGACCCCCACGTGCCTCGGCACCACCGACGTGGCGAGCAATGCGCCGAGCCGCCGCTCGTAGAGCCGGTAAACGAGGTCGCGCAGACCCATCTGGCACCTCCCTCGCTGCCGCCACGCAGGGCCGGGCGCGCCGCAGGGACCGCTCACGGCTCACGCCGCATCTCCCGCGACGGCGCACCAGCTCCTAAACACTATATATATAGAATATAGTTAGTTCAGCTAGTGTACGTATGATTTATCAGTCGATTCCGGGGTTGTCACATCGAAGAACCCTAGACACATAGTATCTCGACCACGACAGAACGTTACCCTCGGTGAGCGGTGCGAGCGCCGCGGCGCTGACCCAGGGGGCGCCCCTGGGACCAGCCCGACGGGGGTTCCAGGGGGTCGCCCCCACGGACCAGCACCGGATCTCGCGTCAGCCGATCGACTTGACGATCGCGTCGTCTAGGCCTGGGAACGAGGCCAGGTATTCCTTGCGCTCCCTCTTGAGCCTGGCCACCATCGCGTCGTACTCGTCTTCGCGACCCTGCCGCGCGTAGAGCCGCCTCGGCTGCAAGATCTCGATGTCGTCGACGCCGGGCAGCGACGCTGCGACCTCATAGCCGAAGTCGGGGTCGGTCACCCACTCGATCGTGCCCTCCACGATCGCCTGGACGATCGCCGACGAGTACGGGATCGTCACCTTTTTCGAGGCCCGGTCGTCGGTGCCGCCGACCCGGCCCGTGTTGAGCACGTAGACCTTCAGCTCGTGGCTGTCCAGCAACTCGAGCATCCGGTTGCCCATGTCGGCCATGTTCCTTGGAAAGAACGGATTGGTTCCCGGCACCCGCAGGAACTTGCCCTCTTCATCCTTGCCGCCCGCAGAGGTGCCGGTTGTCTCACCCAGCATGAAGTACGCGGCGGCTTGCTCCCGGTCCAGGCGAGCCACGCCGGGCACTATGTTCTCGTTCCTATTCAAGATGAGCAAGAACTCAGCCGGCGGCACCTCGTTGCCCGGCCAGGGGTGAACGTAGGAGAAGGGCCACGTGGTGCGGCCGTTCTTGGTGTAGGAGGTGTCGAAGAAGTCCACCTTCCCGTCGGCGTCGACCGATACGTTCTCCAGGTAGGCGTCGGGCTTGGTAGTCGCGTGGTAGATCGCGGGCTCGTACCTTGGGTCCAGGCCGAACGTCTTGGCGAAGCAGCCGTTCTCCGTGGTGTAGACCTTGCCGCCCGGCATCAGCGCGATGAAGTCGTCCTGAGCGGGCTTGCTGTCGAGCTGGGTGGTGAACGTCGTCGTCGTCTTGCCCGTGCCGGACAAGCCGACGATCAGGATCGCGGTGGGGTTGCCGTCCCTCGGCATGACCTTGCAGCCCGCGTGCAGGGAGAGGCCGCCGCGGTTGTAGACGATGTTGTTCCACATCCGCAGCCCGCCCTTCTTGGACTCGCCAAAGTAGTCCGAGTTGAGCACGCGGGTGATGTTGTCGTTCAGGTCAACGGCGATGAGCCGGTCGTCGGGGTATCCAGGAGCTGGCAGGTTCGGGGTGTAGATGACCGTCGTGTCAGGAGCCCATGTCGCCTGGTCGTAGTCCCCGTCCACCGGGTAATAGAGCTGCTGCTGCATTCCAGCGACATTGGCGTTAGCCGCTTCCATGATCAGCCGCGCCCTGGTGCGGAACCCCGGATCGGAGCCGATGTAGCCATCCACCACGACCATGTGCTGGCCAGCTACGTAAGCGTCCTGCTCAGCCGCGACGCGGTGGTACTCGTCCCGGCTGATCGTCTGCTTGGTCGCGTTGGTTGAGTCGTCGACCACGAAGGTTGACCTGGTGCTGCGCGAGTCGACCCGCGCCTTGACGACGACGTTGTCGAACTCGGTCACCTGGCTGTTGGGCATTTTCTCGGTCAACTCGCGGAGCCGCTCCGCGGATGGGTTCCACTCCACCTGCGCGGCCCTGACCTCATACACCACGAGTACTCCTCCTCGTCGCCGCTCGCGCTGAGCGCTCCGCTGCGGGGTAATGCCAGTACGGGCAGCACAAAAGCCGCCCGCACTGACGGGATCTGGGGATACTACCCCGGACGCAGGTTGCTCAAATATCCCGCCCGGCAGGTAGCGGCCCAGGAGCGCGACTGCGCAACGAGGGAGGCGGGGCGGCAGCGACCTGCGCCAGGCCCGCGAGAATCAGGGAACGACTCGCCGGCACGGCGGCCATGACCGCCAGCACGGGACCGCAGCCACGGCGGCCATGACCGCCAGAACGGGACCGCAGCCACGGCGGCCACGGCCGCTGGCTAGCTCAGGACGACCGTGGACCCTCCGCCCTGACCTGCTCCACCTTCTGCAGCGCGTCGCGCAGGTCACCGAGCCAAGACTGCTCGTGCTCGCCGACCAGCCGGACGCACCAGGCCAGCGAATCGCTGCGGCTCCTGGCCACGCCGGCGTCCACCAGGGTGTCCAGGACCTGGCGCTCGCTTTGCCGCAGCCTGGTCATCACCGGCACCGACACCGTGGTGAACATGACCGTTTTGTCATCGCATCGGACGCCCCAGGAGACCTTACGGCCGTACCTGTGCTCGGCCTCCTGGGCGATCTCGATCCGCTGCTGCCTCGTCTCCTCGCGGAACCTGCGGCTGCGGCCAGCCGCGGCCGCAGACCGCTCGGCATCAGAGGCATCCTCGGCCACCTGCGGCGCTGGTATGGGCAAGATGACGGTGATTTCCTCCCGGTCCACGGTGACCTCGACGACGCCATCGAGCCAGTCGCCAGGTATCCGGCCGGTGAACCAGCCGCGCAGCCGGTCGGCTACAGACTCTCGTTCATCATGTTCTGTACTCATGTAATTATAATTACACACCACTCCACCAACCGCAACGCCGCCCGCCCCCCTGTTTCATGATCGCGGACGATTCTCAGCTGTCCGAGCTGACAAACGACCCCGATCATGAACGCCAGACAGCGCCCTACAGGGCGCCCGCAGTCGAGCGGGAAGCCGAGCGAGCGGGAGACTAACCGATCGTGTAGCCAGCCACGGCGGCGGCGATCCTGGGGAAGACCTCGATGGCGCCAGCGAAGCCCGCGCCGAAGAACGCCTTGACGATCTCGACATCCATGCCGGGCTCGGGAGCCTGCTCCATCTCCCCGTCGCCTATGTAGATCGCGACGTGCGAGATATAGTCCGGCGCGGTCGGGTCGGTGTGATAGAAGAGCAGGTCGCCGGGCTGGAGGTCCTTGAGCGACACCAGCGGGCCGGTGCGCGCCTGGTCGGCGGCGACCCTGGGCATGGTCACGCCGGCCTGCGCCATGGCCCATTGCACCAGTCCCGAGCAATCGAACGCCGTCGGCCCCGCCGCGCCCCAGACATACGGCATGCCGATCCTGCTCTCCGCGGCGGTCAGGAACTTGAGCAGCTCACGCGTCGTGAGTCCGGGGCCGTCACTAGCGGTGATGGTGATCGCACCCGCCGCCCCCGTCAGTTCCGGCGAGCCCCTGACGATCACCTGGGTGACGAGGGCTGTCACGGCCACATGAGCGGGCATCAGCTTCTTGATCTTGGCCATCAGGACGTCGAGCCGCACATCCGGCGCGCTGACGACGATCGCGTTCGCCGAGGGCAAGCCGAGTGACTTGGCGACGGCGTCGGAAACGACGCCGTCGACGCCGCCGATGCCCACGGTGCCGAACCCCGCGACGGGAAGCCTGAGCGTCCTTGCGCCGGTCACCGTGACGGGCTTGGTGAGCGACAGCCTCGCCTGGCTGCCCATCGTGTACGAGATCGCCATGCCGCCCGCGGCGATGTTCTGCCAGAGCAGCGCCGAGCGGGCGGTCGGGCCCGCGGCGAACGGGCGGAACGCCACGGGATCCACCCCGAGCACGTTCACGAAGACGCCGTTCACCCGGATCCTGCCCGCCTCGACCGACACGTCAGCCTGCACTCCTGCGAGCTTGCGCAGCGCCGCGAGCAAGCCGTGTGAAAGCGAGGAATGGCCAACGACCAGCACGTCAGCCTGGCGGAGCTTGCCGAGCGGCGACGTGATGGCCACCGCCGGCCGAATCGGCTTGGCCGTGACCGCCATGCTGGCGGGCACCACGCCGCTCCGGTCGGTGGCGTACTGCCACTGGGCTGCCCGGTCGCCAGTCGCTCCCGGAATCGGGCCGACAGCCGAGCTCACGCCTGCCTGAGCGTCGGTCACCGAGGTGATGCTTACGCCGCTGCCAGCTCCGGCACCGCCCGCGGTGCCAGGCACGCCGAAGGCTCCGGTCCCGCGCTCGCCGGTTATACCGCGGACCGGGCCAGCGGGCTTGGACCTCAGCGCGAGCTGAGACCTGGACTGGCTGAATACCCCGGCAATGGCAAGGCCAAGTACAACCAGGAAGGCAACCAGCGGGACAAGCCGACGCACCAGGGAACGCACCCTTGGTCCCTTCTGTTCGGCGGCTGGTTCAACAGCTAGGCAGCATTATGCCGGACCCGATTGCCGCGCGGAAGGCATCAGCCCGCGATCAGCCGAGGCTCCACGGGGGCTCCAGACACGCTCTAGTCTGCCCATCCTACATTTCCGGTAGGTGCCATCGTTATGACTAGAGCATGACCAGCGAGGGGCCAGCGGGTGACATCACGCGAGTCAATCCGGCAACTGAACCCCACGCGCACGGGGAACATCGAGCGCACCAGGCGCATCGAGCCGCGAGCACCGCCGGCCACGGCTCTGGTCATGACCGCAGCGCGGCGAGCAGCTGTTCCGGCGTGGTGACCGGCAGGCGGCACGTGAAGTCGCGACAGACATAGGCGGCGGGCTGACCGTTGACCAGGCCGCGGCCAGCGAGCAGCGGAATCCCCGCGCCATCCCCGGTGACGGCCGGATCGGTGCCCGCGCCGAGCGCGATGACCGCTCCCGGTGTGGCCCCGAACGCCGCCGCCGCGTGCAATGCCTTGGTCCGCTCGTCACCGCGCGGCCCGACGATGGCGATCTCGTCCGGGCCTGCCAGGAACGCCTCCGCGACCGCCAGCCCCCAGCCGGCTGCCTGCGGGTAGCTGGCCGCGACCTGGCCGAGCGAGCCGAGCGCCGCGACTGCCGCCTCCCTGTGCCGCGACGAGCCGGTCAGCGCGGCGTAGCTGAGCAGGGCGCCAGCGACGGCGAAGGTGCCCGATGGGCTCGGGCCGTCGGCCGGGTCTGCTGGCCGGTAGTACAGGCGCTCGCTGTCGTCCGCCGTGTCGTAGAAACCGCCATCTTCGCGGCGGAACCTTCGCAGGGCGACCTCGAGCAGTTCCCCGGCCAGCGTGACCCACCTGGCCTCGCCATTCGCCCCGGAGAGCGCGAGGAACCCGGCGGCCACGCAGCCGTAGTCCTCGAGCACGCCCGCGCTCGGCCCGGTCACGCCATCGCGAGACGTCCTGGCCAGCCTGCCGTCGGACAGGTGCACCCGGGCAAGCAGCCCGGCGGCGCCCCGCGCCGCCTCGACGAGGTCCGCGCGGTCGAAGACCAGCCCGGCGTCGGCCAGGGCTGCGATCGCGAGCCCGTTCCACGCCGCGACGACCTTGTCGTCCCTCGCTGGTCTCGGCCGAGCCGCACGGGCCGCGAGCAGCGCCGACCTGACCCGCTCGAAGCGCAGCGGGTCGGCGGGGTCGGCCGGCCGCATCAGCACCGAGCGACCGTGCTCGAAGTTGCCTGCCGCGGGCACGGCGAACTGTCCGATCGCGTAGTCGCCGTCGTCCTCGCCGAGCACGTCGACGATCTCCGCCTGGCTCCACACGTAGTACGCGCCCTCCGCGCCGTCGCTGTCCGCGTCGAGCGCGCTGGCAAAGCCGCCCTCGGCGGTTCCCAGCTCGGCGATCATCCAGTCGCAGGTCTCCAGCGCGACCCTGCGGGCTAGGTCGTCGCCTGACCGGCGCCACCAGTGCGCGTACACCCTGGCGAGCTGAGCGTTGTCGTAGAGCATCTTCTCGAAGTGCGGTACGACCCAGCCCGCGTCCACGCTGTACCTGGCGAAGCCGCCGGCTAGCTGGTCGTAAATACCGCCGCGGGCCATCGCCCGCGCGGTCCCAGCGACCATCGCCAGCGCGCGCTCGGCTAGGTCCGCGCCGTCATCGGTAGCCGCGAGCTCTCGCTCGGAGCGCCTGAGCAGGAACTCAAGCACCGAGGACGGCGGGAACTTGGGCGCGCCGCCAAACCCGCCGCGGCGGGCGTCGTACCGGGTAGCCAGCATCAAGACCGCGGCGTCGCCCAGCTTCGGATCGAGGACAGTGCTGGCCTTGCGCGCCTCCGGCACGACGCTGTCCGATCCCGAGCTGGCCGATCCCAGGCTGTCCGATACCGCCTTTCGCATGCTGTCCGCGAGCGCGGTCGCGATCTCGCGCGCCTGGCCGGTGACGGCCGTCCGCTCGTCGCGCCAGCTCCTGGCGACCGCCGCGACCAGCCGCCTGAACTGTTCTCGCGGGTAATACGTTCCGCAGTAGAACGGCTCGCGCTCATGGGTCAGGAACACGGTCATCGGCCAGCCGCCCTGACCGGTCAGCGCCTGGGTGGCGGTCATGTAGACGGCGTCCACGTCCGGGCGCTCCTCCCGGTCCACCTTGATGCTGACCAGGTGCTGATTCATCAGGTCCGCGGTCGCCTGGTCCTCGAACGACTCGTGCGCCATCACGTGGCACCAGTGGCACGCGGAATAGCCGATGGACAGCAGCACAGGCACGTCCCTGCGCCTGGCCTCGTCGAACGCCGCATCGCCCCAGGGCCACCAGTCCACCGGGTTGCCCGCGTGCTGAAGCAGGTAAGGGCTCGTCGCGTCCCTCAGCCGGTCTGCCATTCCCCCATCTTCGCGCACGCCCGCGGCTCGGCCAGAGCGGGCAGCCGGCTTAGGTGCCTGTCAGCATGCCGCTAGCACGCACAGGACGCGGAGCCGCCACCAGAGCCGCCCGAGCCCGACGGCGACGGCGACCCAGACGGAGACGGAGTCGGCGCGGGCGACGGGTCATAGTAGCCGTAGAAGGCGCTGTTGCGGCACCTGATGGTGGCCGTGATGCCGCCATAGGCGGAATACAAGTTGTTCATCTGCGCCGCGGACGTTTGCTGCGGCGGCGCCAGCGCGGTGAAGCTCGATCCGAGTATCACGGTCACCGTGCCGGGCGTGAGCCCGGCCACTTGCTTGACCTTGGCCACAGAGAACTGCTGCAGCAGCGTGTTCGCCGCGGCCAGGTCGGCCGCCGAGGAGTACTCGATGACCGTCTCGTAGTAACCGAAGCTGGCGGCGTCGCCAGTGCCGAGCACGTCGAACCCGCGGCTCGTCAGCGCGGTATCGGCCTGGGTCACCTGGCTGACGCCGCTCGACCCGTCCAGTATCTCGACCTGGACGGTCGACGGGTTGACCGTCGGATCGGACGCGTTCCCCGGCGTGGCAGCGGGCTCTGGGCTGTTCGCAGGCGTGGGCGTGCTCGCGGGCGTGGGCGTGGCGTGCCCGCCATGCCCACCGGTGGCCTTCGGCAGCTTCGCGTCGTGCGCTAGCGCCCAGAAGACGGCGTCGGCCTGCGGCTGGGCGAACTCAACCTCGTCAGGGTCATACGGGTACGTCACCCATGGCGCCGTGATGAACTGCACCTTCGACAGCGAGATGCCGCTCAGGCTGGACGCGATGTTGAAGAGCTGGGCGTTGCTCGCGTCGGTGGTCATGGCCCCGGCGATGTCGCCGATCACCTTGTAAAGCTTCGTCGGGCTGGTCAGCATCCCGCTGTGCAGCACTCCCCTGACGATCTGCGCCATCATGTACTGGTCGCGGGCGATCCGCTCAATGTCAGAGCCGTCGGCGATGTTCTCGCGGGTTCGCCAGAACTGCAAGGCCTGCCGGCCCCAGAGGTGATGACGGCCGGCCGACAGGCGCAGGCCAGTGCCGCCGCTCGCGGTGATCGTGTTGTCGATCGCGAACGGCACGCAGACGTTGACGCCGCCCACGTCGTTGATGACCTTCTCGAAGCCAGTGAAATCGAGCTGGATGAAGTTGTTGATGTAGATCCCGGTTTCCTGCTCAACGGTGGTCCGCACGCACTCTGGACCCCCGTTGGCCAGCGTCGCGTTTATCCGCTCAACCGCGTAGGCGTCGGCCTGCTGGCCTGGCAGCTTTCCCCAGGGGGAGCACGCGAACAGCGGCACCACCGTGTCGCGCGGGATGCTGAGCACGGTGACCCGCCCGCGGCCTGGCGAGATATGCGCGATCATGAGCGTGTCCGAGCAGTTGCAGCCGGACCGGCCGCCGATCGCCCTGTTGCCCTTGCCCTCCCTGGTGTCCGATCCGATCAGCAAGATGTTGAGCGCGTCGCCGTACCGCGGCGGGCGATGCTGGGTGTCTATCTGCGGCACGTGGGTGATGCCGGACAACTGCGCGCTGATCACGATGTAGGCGGCGACCGCCGACACCACGACGACGACGGCCATCACGGTGGAGGTCCAGCCGAGGACCTGCGACAGCCTCGACCCCCTGCGCTTCATAAGCCCTCCGGTGCGAGCCGCCAGCCACCGCCGCGCCAGCCATGAGCTAACCGCCGCCCACCGGTAACAGGCTAATCCGGTTAACGGACGAACCAGCCGGCATGTTCCCGCCTGGCGATATGACCCGGCTGGTCACACGACATCAGCGATCGTTCTGGTCAGCAGGATCGCCGCGCAGAATGAACGGAAGACGGCCAGCGGATTGTCGCCAGCGAAACGCAATTCCCTCGGCCCGATCCGCTCGACGCCGCGCACCCAGCTCGCCGCCTCGGCGATGTCGGTGGTCCGCACGGTCGCCTCGAGCGTGGCCGAGCCGAGCGGCGGCGGCTTCGCGGTCGCCGCAGACTCGACTGCCTGCCTGGCGGTCGCCCTGATCAGCTCGCACGCACGGTCGGGGTGCAGGCTTCGCGCGGCCACCCTGCTCACTGGTTCCTTGACCACAGCGACGTGCACGCCTGGGATCAGCGTCGCGGCCTCCTCGCACGCGATCGAATCCCCGGTCACCAGCACGACGGGCACCTTGAAGTGCGCGGCGACCAGCGCGTTGATGCCCGCCTCGCCGGTCACCACGCCATCGAGACGCGCCTCCATCACCGCGCGCGGGCTGTACGAGTGCGACAGGCAGGCCGGCGCTCCCATCGACCCGTGATAGGAGACGAAGAGGACCGCGCCGTAGCTGTCGTCCAGGCCCTGCATCATGTACAGCGGCTTGTGGCTACCGGAAATGTAAGAGGCCCGCCCGTGCAGCTCACCAGGCGGCAGGTTGCGCATGGTCGAATGCGAGTCGTTGACCACGATCTCGGTCGCGCCGCCATCTCGCGCCCCGTCAATCGCCGCGTTCACCTCGTCGAGCAGCAGCCGGCGTCCGGCAGCCGCCTCTGGCCCGGTGCCAACGCACTGTTCCCAGTCGACGATGCCAGCCGTCCCCTCCATGTCACTGGACAGGAATACCTTCATCGCTCCTTTTCCCGCTCGCCTCCGGGCGCCTTTAAGGCACCGCCTTCCCTCGTCGCGAAACCCACGCTCCTCAGTCCAGGCGGCGCCGGCGCCCTGCGGCTCGCTCGCGCGCGCTCGCCGCCGGCTTCGCCTTTGGCTCGCTCGCGCAGGCCGCTCGCAGCGCTCAGGCGACTGCGGGCGCGGCGCCTGAGTCGCTG
>JASIBM010000620.1 GCA_030045175.1 Streptosporangiaceae bacterium
AGGCCGTTGACCGGCCCCGGATTTGACTGGATCACGCCGAAGGACCATGCCTGCTTGAACGCCCGGATCGCCAGGCTCGCTCCGCTGATGCCGTTCGGGAAGCCCAGGTAGTTGCGGATCAGCGAGCTGGTGCCAGCCTGCCCGCCGACGCCTCTGTACCCGAGCAGCAGCGTGGACAGGCCCTCAGATGCCGCGTATACGGCGGCTGACAACCCGGCCGGGCCCGCGCCGACGATCGCCAGGTCGACCACCTCGGCAGGCATGCTGGCCAGCCCGAAGGCAGCCGAGACCTGGTCGTCTGATGGGTCAACCAGAACCTCCCCGGTGTACATCGCCAGGACCAGGGACCGCGAGCCGTCCTGGCCGACGCGCCGCAGCCACCGCTGGCCGTCCGCGGACTCGGCGGCGTGGAATACGTA
This sequence comes from Streptosporangiaceae bacterium, assembly GCA_030045175.1. GTDB lineage: Bacteria > Actinomycetota > Actinomycetes > Streptosporangiales > Streptosporangiaceae > Chersky-822. Next base: position 420 of record JASIBM010000620.1, read on the forward strand.
GTGGATGCCGTTGCGGGCCAGCACGTCGCGCGCCAACTGCGCGCGCGCCGACCGCTCCGGCGCGATGATCCGCACCGCGGGCAGGGCCGGGCCGGCATCGTGCGCCCACTCCTCAAGCAGTTCGCTGACCGCCCGGTGAAATACCTCGTCTAGCGCGACGGCGGGAGCTGGCAGGAAGGCGTCGATTATGCCAAGCGCCATCGCTCGTAGCACTGGCGTGGCCGCCCGCTCGTCCCGAAGCAACCGCGTCGGAAATGACACGCTGGGCGCGGCCGGGCCAGCCGGCGGTACCACGAGCACCCGCTTGGCGCCCGGATCGATCATGCGGGCCTGAGCCAGGAACTCCGCGGCCGGCGTGGCGCCCATCGCGGACGCCGCCATCACCACAGCCACCGGGCTACCAGCGGCCCTTAGTTCCCGAAGGCGGCTCGCCGCCGCTTGCGGGGCTGCCTCGCCGATGATCAGGTAATCGCGGTCGTAACGGTGGCGCAACGCGCCAGCGAGCGCGTCGAGGCTGGCCGGGTCGTCGTCGACCACCATCAGCACCGGGGTTGTCATCGCCGCCTCCTTCGAGCCGATGCCGCCCAGATAGCGTTTCCTGCGCGGCCGAGATCAAGCAGGTGGCGTCGCACGGGCCGGTGGCTAGAGTCAGGTGCCATGGGCCTGAACGCACGAGAATGGCTAGCCAGCTACGCGGCGGAACTTGGCATCGACCCGCCAGGCGACGCGGAGGTCGAGCAGTTGCTCGCGCTCGCCGGGATCGCGGCGCACGCGTCTGAGCGCACGGCCGCCCCGATCACCTGCTGGCTGGCCGGCCGGGCCGGTCTCGAGCCCGGCGCCGCCCTCGCCGCCGCACGCCGCCTCACGGACAGCTGAGCTGCATGATCGCGGGCGGCCGTCAGTCGCCACTGCTCTCGCGGGCGACCGCGATCATGGTCCTGGGACCGGCGTGAAGGCCAGTTGCCTGTTGGCGTCCACGTCAACGGTGACCTCGTCGCCGGTGGTGACCTGCCCGTCAAGCAGCATCCGCGACAACGGGTTGTCCACCTCGCGCTGGATGGTCCGCCGCATCGGGCGGGCGCCGAACTCGGGCTGATGGCCATGCTCGGCGATCCAGTCGATCGCGGCCGGGGTGAACCGGATGGTCACGTCCTGGGCATGCAGGCGACGCCGCGTCTCTTCCAGCAGCAGCCCGGTGATCTGCCGCAACTCGGCCCGGTCGAGCTGGCGGAAGATGATGATCTCGTCGATCCTGTTCAGGAACTCTGGCCGGAACGACTCACGAAGCCGGCGCATGAGCTGATCGCGCGGTCCGCGCTCCTGGCTGGCCGCGGAGCCGGCCTCGGTCCCGGCGAACCCGAGCGCCGGCCCGGACCGGGTGATCAGGTCCGAGCCCAGGTTGCTCGTCATGATCAGGACGGTGTTCTTGAAGTCGACCGTGCGGCCGTGGCCGTCCGTGAGCCTGCCGTCGTCGAGTACCTGCAGCAAGATATTGAACACATCGGGATGGGCCTTCTCGATCTCGTCGAGCAGCACCACGGAGTACGGGCGGCGCCTGACCGCCTCGGTGAGCTGGCCGGCTTCTTCATAGCCGACGTAGCCGGGCGGAGCTCCTACCAGCCTGCTGACCGTGTGCCGCTCGGCGAACTCGCTCATGTCCAGCCGCACCATCTTGGCCTCGGCGCCGAACAACGCCTCGGTGAGGGCGCGCGCAAGCTCGGTCTTACCCACCCCGGTGGGCCCGAGGAACAGGAAGCTGCCGACCGGGCGCCGCGGGTCGCCGAGGCCGGCGCGGGACCTGCGGACCGCCTCGGCGACCGCCGCGACGGCGTCGTGCTGGCCGATCACCCGCTCGTGCAGGTGCCGTTCCAGGCTCAGCAGCCGGTCTTTCTCCTCCTCGGTGAGTTGCCGCGCCGGCACGCCGGTCCAGCGCGATACCACCTCGGCGATGTCGTTGACGCCGACCTCAGGCACCGGCTCGTCCCCGCCGGGCCCGCCGGTCCGGCCGGACTCGCCGAGCTGCTCGATCCGCCCGCGCACCTCGGCGATCTCGTCGCGAAGCCTGGACGCCTGCTCGTACTGCTCGGTGACGACGGCCTGGTCCTTGTCCCGCTGCAGCTCAAGTACCCGGGCCTGCAGGTCGCGCAGATCCCGGCCCGGTGTCTTGGTCCGCAACCTGACCCGCGCGCCAGCCTGGTCGATCAGGTCGATGGCCTTGTCAGGCAGGAACCGGTCGGCGATGTACCTGTCGGCCAGCTCAACGGCTGCCACCAGCGCCTCGTCGGCGTAGCGGACCTGATGGTGTGCCTCATACCTGTCGCGCAGCCCGCGCAGGATGGCGATCGCGTCATCGACGGACGGCTCGGGCACCAGGATCGGCTGGAACCGCCTGGCCAGCGCGGCGTCTTTCTCGATGTTCTTGCGGTACTCATCCAGCGTGGTAGCGCCAATGACGTGCAGCTCGCCGCGGGCCAGGGCGGGCTTGAACATGTTGCCCGCGTCCATCCCGCCCTCGGCCCCGGCCCCGGCGCCCACGAGTGTGTGCAGCTCGTCGATGAAAATGATCAGCTCCGCACCGTGCTCGGAGATCTCATCGATGATCCGCTTGACCCGCTCCTCGAAGTCGCCGCGGAACCGGGTGCCAGCCACCACGCCAGACAGCTCGAGCTGGACGACGCGCTTGCCTGCCAGCGTCCCTGGCACCTCGCCCTCGGTGATGCGCTGCGCGATGCCCTCTGCGATCGCAGTCTTGCCCACCCCGGCCTCCCCGATCAGCACCGGGTTGTTCTTGCCCCGCCGGGACAGCACCTCAATGGTCTGCTCGATCTCGATCTCCCGGCCGATGACCGGGTCGGTCTTGCCTTGCACCGCCATGGCGGTCAGGTCGCGGCCGAACTCGTCGAGCGTCGGGGTCGCCGACCTGCCGCCCACGGCGGCCA
>JASIBM010000621.1 GCA_030045175.1 Streptosporangiaceae bacterium
TCGGTCCCCGGGCTGGCACTGCCGGGGTTCCTGGGGTCGTCCCCGGGGGGCTGGCACCGAGGCGGCGCGCGGGGTCCGGGCTTGTCCTACCGAAGGACGGCACCGCGCGGCTGGCGCCCGGGACCCACGTGACTTTATGGTGCCGTCATTGGTGGCGCCGTGCGGTCCCAGCGGTGCCCTGGTGGGACGGGACCGGAGTGCCATGGAAGGGGAGTCATGGAGCGACGGCCGGGGACGCCGAGGTTGTTGCGGGAGCTGAACGACCGCGCCGCCCTTGAGCTGCTGCTTACCACTGGGCCGATGACGAGGGCGCAGCTCGGCGCGCACACCGGCTTGTCCAAGGTAACCGCGTCGCAGCTGCTTTCCAGGCTCACCGAGCGCGGTCTGGTCGAGGTCGCCGGGGAGCAGGCGGGCAGCAGGGGGCCGAATGCGGCGCTGTACGCGGTGGTGCCGTCGGTTGCGTACGTGGCCGGGCTGCACGTGGAGCTCGATGAGGTCAGCGCGGGAGTGGCCGACGTGACCGGCAGGGTGGTCACCCAGGTCTCGGTGGACCCGAACGGGGCGGGGAATCCGGTGGATCTGGTCCGCGGCGCGGTCATGACCGCCTGCGGCGCGGCGGGGATCTCACCCGACGCGCTGCGCGCGTTCGTGATCGGCACTCCGGGCGTGCTCGACCCGCGCACCGGCGACCTGCGGCTGGCCGTCAACCTGCCCGAGTGGCACGAGGGCGTGCTCGCCGCGCTTCGCTCTGACCTCGGGCGGCCGGTCACGATCGAGAACGACGTGAACCTAGCCGCGATGGCCGAGCGATCCGTCGGCGCCGCTCAAGGCGTTGATGACTTCGTGCTGGTCTGGATCGGCGTCGGCCTGGGCCTTGCCACCATGCTGAACGGGCGGCTGCACCGCGGCGTCGGCGGGGCGGCCGGCGAGATCGGCTATCTCCCTGTGCCCGGCGTGCCGCTGCCGCAAGACATCACCCACCCGGCGACCGGGGCGTTCCAGTCGCTGGTAGGCGCGCAGCCCGTGCTGGCGCTGGCTGCGGCTCATGGCTTCACCGGCCAGCCAGAGCCAGGCCGGCCTGGCCCGGCAGGCGGCGGGGCTAGCGGGTCTGGCTCGGCGGGACGGGCTGTCCTGGCCGCTGTCAGCGCGGTCGGCGCTGGCGACGGACGCGGCCAGGAGTTCCTGGCCGAGCTGGCTGGCCGCGTTGCCACTGGGGTGGCAGCGATCTCGGTTGTGCTCGATCCCGGCCTTGTCGTGCTCGGCGGCGAGGTCGGCCTTGCTGGCGGCGTCCCGCTGGCCAGCCAGGTCGCTGCCGAGGTCGGGCGGATCTGCCCGGCCAGCCCCGAGGTGGTCCCGACCGGCGTCACCGGCGGCCCCGTGCTGCGCGGGGCGATCCTTGCCGCTGTCGACCAGGCGCGCTCCGAGCTGCTTGAATCGGTGGCCATCTTAGCCACGTGATCATCTAGCGTGCGCGGTGCCCTAATGGTCAAGCCGGCGCGGCGCGGCCCCTGGCGAGCGGCACCTCGATCGGGGCGCAGCAACAGCAAGGGCCCCACGCTGCTGCTAGGGGAACAGTAAGGGCTCCACGCTGTTGTTCGGCCAAGGCGGGACAGGGTGGCGCGTGTGGCGTTCGGGTCGCATGAGGCTGCTGCGCTGCCTGGTGACAAGGTAGGCGCAGCGTGCAATTGAATAAATCGGATATCTCGTCAGAGGTTGCGCGGGGCTGGCTCGCGGTGAGTCCCGGCGTCGTCGAAAAGCGCGCAATCTTGCAGGCTCGGGCACTCGCACCGGGCCGCGGCTCGCATCCACTCGCGCACCATCAGCGACCGTTCGATCATGGCCGTCAGCTCGGGAAGCTTGCGCTCGGCAACCTGGCGCAGCTGCTCGATCGCAGCGGCGTCATCGCCGCGTGCCGCGTCGAAAAGCGCCCTGATCTCGTCCAGCGTCAGCCCCGCTCGCTGCGCCGTGTCGATGATCGAGAGCTGGCGGAGCGCGCCGGCGTCGTACCGGCGCTGCCCGTACAGCCTGGCTGGCTGGGGAAGCAGCCCGATCTGCTCGTAATAGCGGATGGATGAGGCGTTCCGACCGGTACGACGTGCTAGCTCGCCGATCGTCATGGGCTCGGCGGAAGAGGGCATTCGGACCTTGACTTCAAGTCGGCTTTAACTCACACCATGCTAGGGCAACAGCGGGGAGAAAGGACATGGCATGAAACCGACGTCACCGGCCGTGCTCATCGCGTGCTCGCTCGGCCAGGAAGGCCAGGCCGAGCGCGGGCGGCGCTGGCGCTCGCTGGCCGAGCGCGCGCTCACCGGCGTCGCGAGCACGCGCGACGGCCTGCGGCTGATCTTCAGCGCGACGCCAGGAGCCGAGGCAGAGGTCCGCGACCTGGCTGGCCTTGAGATGGAGTGCTGCGCGTTCGCTCGCTGGACGGTGCGCTTGATCGACGGGACCGTCGTGCTCGACGTGACCGGCGCGAACCCGGAGGCCGTCGGCGCGGTGCAGGCGATGTTCACGGACCTGCGCGACCTGGCGGCAATATCGTGCCGCCAGCCCCCCGGTTCCGGGCACCCGCCCCCAAGCGGGTGACGGGGCGCCGGCGGATGAGCGCGGGTTGGTTGCACGCCGGAGAAGCCGTGGTGCTTGATCGCGGCGTAAGGTCGTGAGTGTGGTCTTGAGCCTGCTGGCGGCCTTGGTGGCGGCCTTGTGCTACGGCCTCGGCTCGGTGATGCAGGCCATCGCCGTCCGCGCATCGTCACGCCGCCCGGTGCTTACTGAGGCTGGCGTGACCGGCCGGGTAGATCCTGGCCTGGTCATCAGGATGCTGCGCCAGTGGCCGTTCATCGTCAGCATCGTGATCGACCTGTTCGGATTCGTCTGCCAGCTTGTCGCGTTGCGGCGTCTGCCGCTGTTCGAGGTCCAGGTCATCGTCGCGGCCAACCTGGCGGTGACGGCGGTGTTCGCGGCCTGGCTGATGCACACCGTGCTCACCTGGCGGGAATGGACGGCGGTCACGGCTGTCGTCGTGGGCGTCGGCTTGCTCGGCTCGTCAGGCGGCGGGCGGGGCGCGGCCAGCGTCGGCGTCAGCTTTCACCTGGCCTTGATCGCCGCGCTGGTGGCGACGGCGGTGGCTGGGGTGGCGGCGGCGAAGCTGCCTGGCCGGGCGCGAACGCCGGTGCTCGGGGCGGTCGCCGGCTGCGGTTACGGCGTACTCGCGATATGCGCGAGGATCCTGCCCGGCTTCTCGCCGCACGTTCTCGTCAGGTCGCCGGCCGCCTACACCCTGGCCGCGGCCGGGATCATCTCGTTCATGCTCTACGCATCCGCCCTCGAAGGCGGCAGCGTCACCGTGGCGACCGCGGCCGTGATCCTGGTCGAGACCATACCGCCGGCCATCGTCGGCGTGATATTCCTCGGCGACGCGACCAAGCCGGGCAGGACCGGGCTGGCGATAGCCGGCTTCGTTCTCGCGCTCCTGGCAGCGGTCGCGCTGGCCAGGTTCGGCGAGGCGGGCGGCCAAGAGCCCGCTTCGGATCACGCGTTGCCCGCTGGGTCCGATACTGCGGCCGGGACCGGAGCCGAGGGGGCAGCGCAGGTAGCCAGGGGAGGACGCGCCGGCCGGGGCTTACTCGGTCCGAAGGTCCGGGTCGCCTGGTAGCTCCGCGCCGTCGTCGACCGGGCAGAACACCGGATAGCACTCACCCGCCGCTGGCCGCGCGAAGGCCGCCGCCACGGGCTGCCAGGCGCGCAGCGTTCCTGGGTCGGCGCCCTGCGGCAACCTCAGTCCGGTCGCCAGCCATGGCCCCTCGGCAAGCTCGACCAGAGCGGGCATGGCTACCGGCGCGCCCGCACGCGAGTGCACCACCGCCCAGCTCACCAGCGTGCCGCGACCGGATGCGACGGCCCAGGCGTGCTCGGCGTCATCGCCGCATAGCGGGCAGCTGCCGGCCGTCGGGGGCAGCCACCGCGAGCAGCCGCCGCACCGCTTGATCAGCAACTCGCCACGCGCGGCCGCGGCGAAGAAGGCGGCGCTGCGCGCGTCGGCACGGATCACCCCGGCGTCGGCCTCGCCGGCCTGGCCGGGGACGTGCCGGGGAGTCAGGGGCGCGGCGAGGCTGGCGTCCGGGGCGGGGGCGGCCGGGGAGTCCTGGCCAGGCCTGCGGGGGGTTCTGGGGGGTCGTCCCCCCTGGCCAGCACCGCGCGGGTGCTGGCGAGCCCGTGGGGCGGCTTGCGTTATGCCCGAAGAGGCAGTCGGGGCGTGCGGGCTCACGATGAGGGTGCCGTGATGGGCTACGATGCCGCCGTTTCCGCTGACGATGATCATGTCGGTCGCGGCCGACTGGCGGTTCCCGCCGTCACCCCTGGCCTGGATGATCGCCTCAGAAAGCGGCGTGAACCCCCACATGTAGTAGCCGGACAGCTGGCCGCCCCCGGTGTTGACCGGCAGCGACCCGCCAGGCGCGAGCGCGCCGCTCGCGGCGAGCTCGCCTCCGTCGCCCTTCGCGCAGAACCCGTAGTCCTCCAGCGTCACGAGCACCGTGTAGGTGTAGCAGTCGTAGAGCTGGCACATGGTGATCTCGGCCGGGCCCACCCCGGCCATGCCCATCGCGGCCTTGCCCGCCTGGGCTGCGCCGGTCACCAGGCCGAACTGGCTGCCGCGGTCCATCGGCTGGCCCGGGTGGCCCTGGCCCCAGCCCCACACGTGGACAGGTGGCCTGGGCCCGGACCGCGCCAGCTCGGCGGTGGTGACGATCACGGCGATCGCCCCGTTCGATACCAGCGAGCAGTCGAGCAGGTGCAGCGGCTCGGCTACCCACCGGGATTGCTGGTGATCGGCGATCGTCATCGGCTCGGCGTGCTGGGCGCGCGGATTCCCCGCCGCCCACGCGCGCTGCCCGACCGCGATCGCCCCGAGCTGCTCGCTGGTCGTGCCGAACGCCTGCATGTGCCGCCTGGCCGCGAGCGCGTAGTGCGCGGTGACGCTGCGGAACCCGTATCCGGCGGCCAGGCCGGCCAGCCCGTGCCGCTCGGGCGGCTCTGTGCTGGCCCCGGAACCCCCCGCTGTGCCGTGGCTGCCGAACGCGCTCCCGGCCGGCGCGCCCTCGCGCAGCGGCACGTCGGCGAACACGCAGGCCACGGCCTGGGCCGTGCCGCTGGTGATGGCCAGCGCCGCTGTCTGCACGGCCATCGTGGCCGACGCGCCAAAGCTGTTGACCACGGCGAGCAGCGACAGGTCTCGCAGCCCGAGGTGCGCCGCCAGGTTCACGTCCAGGCCGCCGGTCACGCCCGGGCAGATCAGCAGGCCGTCTAGGTCGCTCATCGCCAGCCCGGCATCGGCGGTGGCGAGCCTGACCGCGCGGGCCGCGAGCCGGCGCTGGCTGACGCCGTAGACCCGGCCCAGGTCCGTCATGCCGAGGCCAGCGATCGCG
>JASIBM010000084.1 GCA_030045175.1 Streptosporangiaceae bacterium
GCGCGGAAGTGCTCGCGAACTGGGAACGAGCCAGGAAGAGCGAGCCCCTGCTCAGCATCGAGCCGCTCCCGTAAGATAGTGGCGTGGCCGAGAACTACCTGCCCGTCGTGACAGGCGTCGCCGTGGTCGGTGACCACCTGCTGCGGCTGCTGTTCAGCGACGGCACCGTCGGCGACGTGGACTTCTCCGCCGAGCGATGGCCGGGCGTCCTGGCACCACTGCGCGACCCCGCCTACTTCGCCCAGGTGAGCGTCGATCACGAGGCGGGCACCATCGCATGGCCCAACGGCTTGGACCTGGCGCCCGAGCCCCTATACGAGCAGGCGCACGCCCACCCCCTCGCCGCCGCCTGACACTCCCGGCCCAGGCCCAGGTCACCTGTCGCTACGCCGGCACCAACGGCCCCAGCCCCATCCGCGCCAGCGCGCCCCGCTGGCCCGGTTCGCTATGATCCAGCCGACGTCGCCCAAGGCACGTCATGCCGCGATCGGGTCTGGGCCGAGGAGCACCCGTACGGCTCTAATAGTGCCAGTTGCAAGTTCAGCTGACCAGCGAGAACGGCACCGAGCTGGTGGTGATGTGCTGGCCGCGCATGCGGCTGCGTTCCGCTGCCTGGTGACCTCGGATCGGGTCGCGTGCGCCCGCTGTGAGCGTAAGGCGCGGCGCCAGCGCAGGGATGAGCTGGCGTGAGTTCGGCTCAGGCGGGAACGTGAGCGCTGCGAGGGTGCTAGGTAAGCGCACAGGAGATCACTGGTCAGCTATGGCTGCGGCATCCGCAGCGTGTCTACCTCACCACGCTGCCCGGCGGCTGATGAGGTCGCGGCGAGCGGCGCTGCAACTCGATGTGGCGGAACTGGTACACGGCGCCGGACTGGCGCAAGATCCCGCGCTGGTGAGCGGGCACATTTCAGCGAAGAGCAATGCCCTGAACAGGTCGCCGGCTATCGTCATGTCCGGTCGACCCCCAGCGGTGGTTACGCGATCAACGCGTCGGCTTGAGGTCCATTATCGCTGTTGCGGCAGAAGTAACCCAGACCGTTCCGCTTAGGGCGCGGCGACGACAGCGAAGGGGTGCCCTGAGACGTGGATCGGCGCGCCTGGCGTGTTCGTGGCTGTGTTGATTGGCGTCACGGTTTCGGAGTTGAAGTTGGCGACGTACGCGGTTTTCCCGTTGGCGGATATGGCAATGGCCGTCGAGCCCTTGCCGCCTACCCTGATGGGCTTGCCTGGCATATTGGTGCGGGTATCGATCGGGATGACGGTGCCGTAGCCGTCGCCGTAATTGCCATTATCGCATACCACGTAGAGGGTCTTCCCGTCCGGGGTGATGGCCATGTCACTGAAGTTATCGCAGACCTTGATGGGCTTGCCCGGGGTGTTGGTAGCCGTGGCGATCGGCACGACGCTTCTCGGCATCGTGAGTACGTACGCGGTCTTCCCGTCCGGGGTGATGGCCATGGCGAAGGGATCGTCGCCGGCCTTGATGGGCTTGCCTGGCCGGTTCGTGGCCGTGGCGATCGGCGTGACCATGCCGGTCCCGGTGCCCGGCACGTAGGCGGTCTTCCCGTCCGGGGTGATCGCGAGGTTGAACGGACTGCCCCCGACCCAGATCGGCGTGCCCGCCTTGTTCGTCGCCACCGTGATCGGGGTGACCGTACCGCCCTGGTTCACGACATAGGCAGTCTTGCCATCCGGCGTGAACGCGACCGCCCGTGGCGCGTTCCCGACGTGGATCGACGGGCCGGGCCTATTGGTGGCCAGGTTTATCGGCGTGGCCGTGCCGGCGCGCTGGCTGAGCACGTACGCGGTCGTGCCGTTCGGGCTGATCGCGATCTCGTCCGGCGTATGACCGGCCTTGATCACCTTGCCGCGCCTGCCAGACGGCACCGACACCGGCGTGATCCTCGGATACGTGACGGCATAGGCCGTCTTGCCATTCGGCGTGATCTCGATCTCCCCGTACCCGACGCTAAATGCAGGGCGCCCCGGGCGCCCCGCCGTCCCGAGCTCTGACACCCTCCCGTCCTGGCTGAGCACAACGACCGCCGGGTACCTGGCGTGCTGGCCGGTTGGGCTGACAGGACTGGCCAGGCCCCCCAGCGCGCCAGTCACGGCCGGGAACGCGACGGCTCCTGCCGCGGCCACTGTCACGCCGACGACCGCGGCCCATGCCCTCCGTCGGCGGCGCAGGGCGCTGCCCGCCCGCACAGCCTCAGCCACGATCGCTCCGATCGGTGGCTCATCCGCTAGCTCGCGTTCCAGAAGCCCGTGCACCGTCGCTTTATCCATCCCTGTCCTCCTCAGCCCGCCGCCGGCCGCTCAGCGCCCGTACAGGCGGGCCGGGAATGGTTTCGTCCTCGACAAGCAAGGCTCGTAGCCTGTCCAGCGCACGGGAGCTCTGGCTCTTCACGTTGCCTGGCGAGCACCCGAGCATCTCGGCTACCTGATCGACGCTCAGGTCCGCCCAGTACCTGAGCACCACCACCGCCCGTGCCTTCGGCGACAGCGACGCGAGCAAGCCACCCACCAGCAGTCGCGTCTCCGGCATCGTTTCCGCCGCTAGCGGTTCAGGGACGGCGGCCATCAGTACCTCGCTGATCCGCCTGCCCCTCTTGCCGGCCAGGTAAAGGTTGACCAGCGTGCGCGTCGCGTAGGCGTACGCCGCGTCGCGGCGGCGGATGCGGCGCCAGGAGGCGAACACGTTCGTCAGCGCACTTTGAGTCAGATCCTCGGCGGCATGCCAGTCACCGCACAGCAAAAACGCTGTCCGCCGCAGCCGCGCCGTTGCTGCCTCAGCGAACTCGACGAACTCCTCCGTTGACGTCACGCCACCGACGCTCCTTGACCCTGGGCGATACGAGTCGCAGGCTGGCCCTGCCAGCTTGCCGACACCCAGACAGATGCGCGGGGTGCGCCCGAGGTTGCACACCACCGCCCGCCAGTTTCCCGAGGTCATCGCCCGGGCAGCAGGCGGCAGGCACCGTCACATATCGCTGAGCGGGTCTAGCTCCATGATCAGCGCCGGCCAGGGCCGGCAGGATCGCAGTACGCGGCGCGCACCCCAGGACCGCACGATAAGCGCTAGCCACCACCGACATGCGCGCCGACCTCA
>JASIBM010000622.1 GCA_030045175.1 Streptosporangiaceae bacterium
GCCGCCGAGCTCGCCCGCAGGTTCGGGCTGCCGCTGTGGCGGTTCGCGAACTCGGGCACCGAGGCCACCATGGACGCCGTCCACCTGATGCGCGCGATCACCGGCCGTGACCTGATCATCAAGGTCGAGGGCTGCTATCACGGCCACCACGATTCCGTCCAGGTCTCGGTCTACCCGGAGCCTGATCAGATAGGCCCGGCCCGCCGGCCCGCCAGCGTCCCGGCCAGCGCGGGCATCCCCCGCGCCATCACCGACCTGACGATCATCGTCGGCTTCAACGACCTCGAGGCCGTGGACCGGGTGCTGCGCGAGCACGCCGGCCAGGTCGCCGGGATGATCATCGAGCCGATCATGATGAACGCGGGCATCATCATGCCCGAGCCCGGCTACCTGGCCGCCCTGTTGGAGCTCCTGCACTCCCATCAGGCGCTGCTCACCTTCGACGAGGTCAAGACCGGCCTGACCGCGGGCCCGGCGGGCGCGACCGGGGTGACCGGGGTGACGCCAGACATCATCTGCCTGGCCAAGGCGCTCGGCGGCGGCCTATCCGTAGCGGCGATCGGCGGCACCGGCGAGGTCATGGGGCACGTCGCGGACGGCGACTACGAGATGGTCGGCACCTTCAACGGCAACCCGCTCGCGATGGCCGCCGCCAAGGCCATGCTCTACGAGGTCGCCACGCCGCAGGCGTACCAGCGGATCGACCTGCTTCGCCAGCGCGCGGTCGACGGCGTCCAGGCCGCGATCACCAGGCACGGCCTGGCGGCCAGGGTGGTGTCCGTGGGCGCGAAGGGCTGCATCACCTTCGCCGAGCATCCGGTGCGCGACTTCCGTGACTTCCTGGCGATCGAGGACGCCTACAGCCACGCGCACTGGCTCTTCCAGCACAACGGAGGGGTCTTCCTGCCGCCCTGGGGCAAATCCGAGCAGTGGCTGATCTCGGTCCAGCATGAGCAAAGCGACATAGATCGCTTTAACGCTAACGCTGCGAGGTTCGCGGCCAGCATCGGCACTGCGCCGGCGGTGCTACATTTCGCCGAGTGAGAGCAGGCAAGCGTCCGGCGCGCGGCGGCGATGACCAGCCGACGGACATCACAGGCAGCACGGCAGGCAACAGCACGGGCGGCGGCGCGAGTCAGGCCAGGCAACTCGGCCTTGACAGGCGCTCGTTCCTCGGCGGGGCGGCGCGCGTGGGTGGCGCAGGCCTCGCCGCTGGCGGACTCGGATCGCTGCTCGGGGCGTGCCACCCGATCCCGGCCGCGCCGAAGACCCCGCCGACGCCGCCCGCGCCGATACACCCGGTCAAGTGGCCGCTCTACTCAGGCAACGGGAAGATCAAGGGCGGGCTGCCACCCGAGCGGCATGCCACGCTCCGCGTCTTCACCTGGCCAGGCAAGGTGAGCCAGCGGTGCCTGGCCGACTTCGCCAGGCAGTACCACTGCGGCGTCGAGGTGACCACGTTCGGGACGATGTCGCAGGCCACCACCGCGCTGGCGAGGTCGCCAGGCAACTTCGACGTGTTCTTCGGCGCGCCGTCGAACATCATCGGCCCGCTGGTCTACAAGCAGCTCATCCAGCCGCTGAACCGCACCTACCTGCCGAACCTGGCCAACCTCTGGCCGAAGTTCAGCAGCCCGTACTATGACGTGCATCTGCGCTACTCGGTCCCGTTCACCGTCTACACGACAGGCATCGCCTGGCGCAAGGACCTGGTGCACGAGGACCTGTACGCCTCGGCGGCCGGCTGGTCCTTCCCCTGGCAGGCCAAGTACCGGGGCATGGTGGCGATACTCGACGACTACCGCGAGTCCATCAGCCTAGGGCTACTAGCCACCGGCACCACCGACTTGAACACCCCCGACCCCCGGCTGATCGACCAAAGCCAGCAGGCGCTGATCAACCTGGCCAGCCTGGTCAACACGCGGATCGGCAACAACACGGCCAACGCGCTGGCGAGCGGCCGCACAGCGATCCACCACGCCTGGTCTGGCCAGGCGGTGATGGCCGCGGCGCGGCTTCCCGCTGGCCTGCCGGCCGACGTCATCGGCTACTGGTTCCCACCTGATGGCATCGGCCCGATCGGCAACGATACCGGCGTCATCCCGCGCGGCGCGCGCAACCCCGTGCTCGCTCATCTGCTGCTTAACTACCTGCTCGACCCGGCCAACGCGGTGACGAACATGGCCACGAGCGGCTTCCAGCAGCCACTGATCGGGCTGACGCCCCAGCGCCTGGTGAGCGACGGGGTGCTGCCAAGGAGCCTGGTCTCCGCCGGCGTGCTGCCCACCTTCTATGACGACGGGCTCAAGGAGCTGCAGCTGATCGCTCCGGTTGTCGAACTGTGGCAGCATGCCTGGAACACCGTACGGCGCTCATAATGTGAACATCCGGTAATCCGGAGATCCGAGGATCCTGGATCCGGGAAGAGCGCAGAAGGGATGGCCCCTCATGCATCCTAAGGAAGGCTGGCGGGCGGGCAGGCCGCCCATCCCCGGCGTGTCCCGGCCGGTCTCTGGCCTCTCGCGGCGGGCGTTCCTGCGCCGTGGCGCAGGTACGGGAGCTGGCATGCTGCTCGGCGCCGGCGCCCTCGGCCCGGCGCTGTCTGCCTGTAGCTCGGCGCTCGCGACGGGCCCGATCGGCAAGCCGCTGCCGCTGCCCCGGCCGGATCACCCGGTCACCTGGCCCATCTACGCCGACAACAGGCCTATCAAGAGCGGACTACTGCCCGAGCGAAACGCCACGCTCAAGATCTACAACTGGGTCGCCTACGTCAACCAGCAGTGCCTGAACGACTTCGGCAAGAAGTACGGCTGCGGCGTCGAGGTCACGACCTTCAACACGATGACCGAGGCGCTTGGCAAGCTGAGCAGCGGCCAGGTCAACTTCGACGTGTTCATGGGCGTGACCAACGACGTGATCGGCAAGGTCGTGGCCGAGCAGCTCATCCAGCCGCTGAATCACAGCTACATCCCGAACATCTCCCAGGCCTGGCGCGAGTTCACCAACCCGTTCTACGACCAGCACTGGCAGTACACCGTGCCGTACACGATCTACACGACCGGGATCTCCTGGCGCAAGGATTACATCCCGGACAGCCCGGCCAGCTGGCCGAACGGCTACGCGTTCCCCTGGCAAGGGAAATACAACGGGAAGGTCGCGATACTCGACGACTACCGCGAGTCGCCGAGCCTGGCGCTGATGAAGAACGGCATCTACAACCTGAACACCACCGAGCCCGCGCAGATCGCGCTGGCCCAG
>JASIBM010000623.1 GCA_030045175.1 Streptosporangiaceae bacterium
CGGCCGCCCAGCCGGCGCTGCCGCTGCCGCTGCCGCAGGTGCTCGGTGTCGTTCAGTGAGCGCACGACGGCGGATCCGTCGTCGAAGCAGTCGATGCGCGATAGCGAGGCCACGTCAAGGTTGATCCTGAACATGGCCTCGGGCGGCGCGAGCAGCGCGCGGCATATCAGGGTCTTGATCGGGGTCACGTGGCTGACCACCACCGCCGTCTGGTGCCTGTGCGCATCGACCAGCCGGTCGAGCGCGGCGAGCACCCGCAGCGCCACCTTGGCGAAGCTCTCACCGCCCGGCGGCGCGGCGTCCGGGCTGGACAGCCACGCCGCCAGCTCATCCGGCCAGGCCTTGTCCGCCTCGGTGAACGTCAGGCCCTGCCACAGGCCGAAGTCGGCCTCAGCCAGGTCATCGTCCACCGACATCGGCGCGCCCGTTGCCTCGGCGACCGCCTCCGCTGTCTTGCGTGCCCGCTGCAGCGGCGAGGTCACGATCACGTCGACGCCCGCCCCGGCCAGCCGCCGCCCTACCAGGACCGCCTGCCTGGCGCCCTCCTTGGTCAGCGCGGTGTCCTCGCGGCCCGCGAACCTGCGCTCGATCGACAGCTCAGTCTGGCCATGCCGGACGAGCAGGACGGACGTGGGCTGGCGGGGCGATGTCCCCCAGAACGGCGCGGCCGCGCCGGGGGGTCCTTGCGGGCTCGTCACAGCCCTGACTCAGGAGTTCTGACCAGGATCCTGCGGCACTCCTCGCAGCGGAGCACCTCGTCATCGGGAGCCACCCTGATCGCGTTCAGGTCAACGGTGTTGAGCGTCAGGTTGCAGCCCTGGCAGCGCCGCTGGCGCAGGGCGGCCGCGCCGACGCCGCCGTATTGCGCCCTGAGCTTGTCGTACAGGTCGAGCAGGTCCGGCGGCGTGGCGTCGGCGACCCCGGCGCGGCGGGCTCCCGCCTTCTCGGCCTGCTCGTCAAGCTCGGCCAGCGCGGCATCCCGCCTGGCGGCCACCCGCTCGAGCTCGGCGCCGGCCTGACCGCGCTGCTCGGTGTCGCCGTCCAGGCGAGCCTGAGCGCTCTCGCGGCGCTCCATCACGTCCAGGACGATCTCTTCAAGGTCGGACTGCCTGCGGCGCAGCGACTGCACCTCAGACTGGAGGTTCTCAAGCTCTCGTGGCGAGCTGACCATGCCGCCGTCCAGGCGCTGGCGGTCGCGCTCGATCCTGGTGCGGACCTGCTCGACGTCGGCCTCCGCCTTGGCCTGCTCCCGCTTGAGGTCGCTGAGCTGCGCGGTCACGGACGCGATCGAGTCACGCAGCTGCGCCTCGCGGCTCATCAAGTCGGCGACCTCGGCGTGCTCTGGCAGGCCGCGCCGGCGGTGCGCTATCCTGCCGAGCTCGGCGTCGATTTCTGCTAGCTCAAGCAGCCGGAGCTGCGCCTGCGGCGATGCTTTCACGAGGCAACGTTAACCTGTCCGCGCCTGGCCGCGCGCACGATGCCGGCCGCTGCCCTAGGCCGGGCCGCTATGCCCCGATCAGCACCACCGGGGCCGACGTCGGCCACCGCGATCCCCCGGCAGGCTCGACCGTCAGGCCGATCATGTCACCGGAGCTAAGCCCGGACACCACGGCTGGCCCGGCCATGCCGCCGGCCGATGCCCCGAGCATGCCAGCGGGACGAGTCCCGCTCGGCCCCATCAGCCAGAGCTCGTACCCTTCCGCCGCGGGCAGCCGCCGCATGCCGTGGGCGGTGAACACGATCGCGTGCACGCGATACGACATCACCACGGTCGCCACCCCGCCGGTGCGGATCTTCGCCGTCAGCATCACCTTGTCGGGGGCGTTGAGCACCATGGCGATCATGTGGGCCTGGCGCTGGGACTCGTGCAACTGCCCCATCTGGTCGCGCATGGCGGCGTCAACGCCGACCGCGCCGGCGAGCACGAGGACCGCCGCGGCGATCGCCAGCCTCGGCAGCAGCGGGCCAGCCGCCTTCCGCTGGCGCCAGCGCCACCGAGCCAGCCCGCGCTCGGCGGTCACGCCGCGCTCGGCGGTCGCGCCGGAGCCGGCCGGCGCTTGCTGGCTCGTCCGGCTCGCCGCCGCCATGGTGACGCGCTTTAGCTCGTCCCGCGGACCCACCGCGGTGGCCGTGCCTAGCCTCGTGGTCGCCTCGCGAAGCTCGCGGATCTCCTGACGGCACTGCTCGCAGCCCGCCAGATGCTCATCGAACGCGGCCCGCTCGTCATCGGTCACCGCGTCGAGCACGTAGGCCCCGACCAGGGTGTGCAGGTCGTCAGCCATCACTCCACCCCCAGGCAATCCCTGAGCCTGATCAGCCCGTCGCGCATCCGGGTCTTGACCGTCCCTGCGGGCACGCCGAGCAACTCAGCGACCTCACGGTAGGTGTAGCCGCTGTAGTAAGCGAGCCGGACGCACTCGCGCTGCAACTCCGTCAGCGCGGTCAGGCAGCGCCGCACCCGCTCCTGGTCCAGGCGCGCCTGCACCGCCTCGGTCACGTCGTCATAGTCGATCAGCGCCGTCGCGCTGCGCAGTTCCCTGCTGGCCTGGCTGCGCTCGGACCTGACCCGGTCAACGGCGCGGCGATGGGCCAGCGTCATGACCCAGGCGGCACCGCTGCCGAGCGCGGGGTCGAACCTGCTGGCGTTCCGCCAGACCTCGAGCAGGACCTCCTGCATGACCTCTTCTGACTGGGCGGGATCGCGGACGATCCGCCTGACGACGCCGAGCACCCAGCCGGCCACCTGGTCGTATACGGCATCGAAGGCGCGCTCGTCCCCCAGCGCGACCGCTGGCAAGAGGGCGTCAAGCCGCTGCGGCCCGTCCTGCGCCTGGCGCGACCGAGGCTTGCCAGGGCGCGGGCCAGCGGCCAGCTCGTCGCCATCTGTGCTGCCCACGTTCCTATATTCGTCGCCCGCGCCGTCACGGCTTGGTCACCCGGGCAATCCACGCTGCGGGCTGGTACGAATGACCAGTGTGAACCGAGTCAAGTCCATGCTCGCCCGGATCGCCGGGCTGCTCCCCGGCCTGTTCGCAGGCCTGCTCTCCGGCGCCGTAGGGGTCTGCGTCGGCATCCTTGTCGCCGGCTTTACCGGCCCGGTGGGCTCACCGGTCGCCGCGGTCGCCGAGTCCGCCATCGACCTGGCCACGCCAGGGCTGAAGGAGTTCGCGATCAGGGAGTTCGGCAGCAACGACAAGAATGCGCTGCAGATCGGCGTGCTCGTGGTGCTCGCCCTGTTCGCCTGCGTCATCGGCGTGCTAGCGCGACGTCGGCTCGGCTACGGGCTGATCGGCGTCGCCGTCTTCGCCGCCGTCGGCATGACGGCGGCCGCGACCAGGCCGACAGCCACGCCTGCCGACCTGTTCCCCGCGCTGATCGGCTCGATGGTCGCCGCGCTCGCCCTGGTCCTGCTCACCCGCGCCGCCGGGCCAGCCAGGCCAGCCGCGTCAACCCGGCCAGCCGCGATAGCAAGCCAAGCCGGGCCGGCCACCCCGGCCGCGCCAGCCAGGTCCAGCCTGCGGGTCAGCGAACCGCCTCGCAGGCAGTTCATGCTGCTAGGCGCCGCGACGGCTGGCACGGCGGCGGTCGCGTACGTGGGCGGCCGGATGCTCAGCGAGGCCGCCGCGGTCACCGCCGCCGAGCGCGCGATCAAGCTGCCCACCCCGGCGACCCCCGCACCGCCGCTGCCGGACGGCGTGAACCTGCACATTCCCGGCCTCAGCCCGTTCATCACGCCCAACTCGTCCTTCTACCGCGTCGATACCGCGATCTTGCTGCCGCAGATCCCGCCGTCGAGCTGGCAGCTGCGGATCCACGGGATGGTCTCCAGGCCCATGACGCTCACCTTCGACCAGCTACTGCGGCGCCCGCTGCTCGAGGACTACATCACCTTGTGCTGCGTGTCGAACCCGGTGGGCGGGCCGTACATAAGCAACGCCAAGTGGCTCGGGGCGAGCCTCGGCGCCCTGCTGCGCGAGGCCGGCATCCGGGCCGGCGCCGATCAGCTGTTCTGCACCTCCGCCGACGGCTTCACATCGGGGACGCCGGTGCAGACGGCGATGGATGGCAGGGATGCGATGCTTGCCGTCGCGATGAACGGCACGCCGCTACCGGTCGCGCACGGCTTCCCGGTCCGCACTGTGGTGCCTGGCCTGTACGGCTACGTGTCGGCCTGCAAGTGGATCACCGACATCAACGTGACGACGTACGCGGCGAACGCCGCGTACTGGGCGCAGCGGGGCTGGTCACAGCAGGCCCCGAT
The DNA here is from genome assembly GCA_030045175.1 of Streptosporangiaceae bacterium. Taxonomy (GTDB): domain Bacteria; phylum Actinomycetota; class Actinomycetes; order Streptosporangiales; family Streptosporangiaceae; genus Chersky-822. The sequence continues at coordinate 4,262 of JASIBM010000623.1, forward strand.
CAAGACAGAGTCTCGGATCGACGTCCCGAACGGGACGGGCCCGGTCAGGGCCGGCCGCACGGCGATCGCCGGGGTGGCCTGGGCGCAGCACAAGGGCATCGACGCGGTGCACGTCAGGGTCGACCGGGGGGCCTGGCAGCAGGCCAGGCTGGCCGCTGTGCCAGGGATCGACTGCTGGCGGCAGTGGGTGCTCGACTGGAACGCCCCCACGGGGACGCACCTGATCGAGGCGCGGGCGACGGACGCCACCGGCTACACCCAGACCTCCGTCCAGGCCTCGACCGTCCCGAACGGCGCCACCGGCTACCCCTCGGTGGTCGTGTCGGTCGTGAAGTAGCCGCCGGCTTCGGGCGGATCCCGTGGGCCGCGATACCGTCGGCAGATGGTGCCAGGCGACCGCGGGGGGTTCTGGGCCAGCGGGGTCTGGGGTGCCCCCAGGCGGCACCGTGTCCCCCCTGGCCAGCACCGCGGGGGGTTCTGGGGGGTCGCCCCCCCTGGCCAGCACCGCGTCACCACGGTCGCGTTCGACATCGGCGGCGTCTTGCTCGACTGGGATCCGCGGCACCTGTATCGCAGGCTCATCCCCGACCCGGCCGAGCTGGCGGACTTCCTCGGCCGGATCTGCACGCCGCAGTGGCACCTGGCGCACGACCTCGGTGCCGACACGGAGCGGTCGTGCCGCGACCTCGCCCGGCGGCACCCCAGGCACGCGGACCTGATCATGGCCTGGATCGATGACGCCGATGAGATGGTGGCCGGGCAGTTCGACGCGGTGGTGGGCGTGCTCGCCGACGTGAAGGCGGCCGGGTTCCGCTGCCTCGCGCTCAGCAACATGGAGGGGCACAAGTACCTGCGGCGGCGGTCGGCGTACCCGTTCTTTGGCATGTTCGACGGGTGCGTGATCTCAGGATTCGAGGGCGTCGCCAAGCCGCAGCGCGAGATCTTCGAGATCTTGCTTTCTCGTTATGGCCTCGAGCCGCACGCCACGGTGTTCGTGGACGACAACGCCGGCAATGTCGCCGCGGCCAGGGAGCTCGGCATGCTCGCCGTGCGGTACCTGGCCGCCGACCAGCTCAGGCGGGACCTGGGCGGCCTGGGAATGCGCGTCCCTGGCCACCCAGGCTGACGCTGGCTACTAACTCCACGCCGCGGCGCAGGCGCCCGTCTTCACCTTCGCCACCTTGAAGCCGTCCTGCCCGTTGCCGTTGACGCTGGTGCCCGAGTCGCCGGAGAACAGGTAGAGCCGCTTGCCCCGGTAGGTGACCTGGAGCCGATGGCCGAACGTGGCTGTCTTCAGGCAGGTGGTGCCGAGCGGGGTCGTCTTCCCCTCGGGCATGAGCAACGGAGGCCAGGCGGACAGGCAACCTCCCGTGCAGCTGCCGGCTGGCAGGTAGTAGAGGCTGCGCCCGTGCGTAGTGGCGAGCATCTTGCCGAACGGCGACCTGGTCACGACCTTGACAACGGCCGCCTTCCTGGTCGCCTGCGGCTGCGCCTGCGCGGCCGTCACTCCCCCGGCCGTCAGGCTGCCCGCGAGCGCGATCGCGGCGGCCGCGCCGATCACCTTCCAGTTTCTGGTCAAGGTCACGCCTCCATATGTCTGGGAATCGCCGTCAGTCCATTGATACGCACCGCGGGCCGGCCCGGTTCAGCCCGGCTACAGCAACTGGTCGCGGACCTGGCCGTACATGTACGCGCCGAGCCAGCGGCCAATCTCGTCGAAGAACCGGCGCCGCGCGTCCGCCATATCGGGGGCGGCCACGCCGGCCCGGTCCTCGCCGACCTCCAGCCAGGTCACGTGCTGGCCGAGCCTGATGTCAGGCTGGCCGTCGCTGGCCACCGAGATCACCAGTACCGGGCAGTCGATATCCAGGCGCGCGCGCCGCGCGCGCCCGAAATCCGGATCGGACAAGATCAGCGCGTCCACCGGGCGCACGGCGCGGCGGGCGTCGCACCACTGCGCGGCGATCCGCGCCGCTTGCCCCTCGGCGGACAAGATCATGGCATCGATCCCCCCTGCCTCCCGCAGGTAACGTCGCGCGGCGTCCATGGCCATGAGGCCGGGCCGCGCCAAGCGGGGGGTCCTGGACCATCGGGGATTCGGGGGTCCAGGGGCGATCGGCTCCTGCGGGTCGGTCACGTAAAAGTGGAAGCCCCGCTCGTTGTACCAGCGGGCCAGGTCGGCCGGCGCGAATGAGCCGCGAAGATCGTGCAGGTGCAAGACCGCGCGGCGGGTAGGCCGGGCGGACTGGTGCAGGAACAGCCGGCTGGCCACCTCGCGGCTGGCCACCTCGCCGACCCGCGGGAGGGCGACGGTATCGTATTCGCTTGCCCCGTCGCGGGTGGTGATGAGGCCCATTGACTCGGTCCCCCTTTTTGTCCCCGTGTCACTGGCGCCATGCCGCCAGCATTGCGTGCGGCCGGCACCGCGCCGTCACCCTCTCATTAGTGTTGCATTACAAAAGGCCGGCCACCCGTTAAACACGCTGAGCGATTACGATTAGCGTTGCGTTAATATAAAATGGCTAATAAGCAATTGTCGCGATGTGACCGCAGTGCTGGCCGCTGGCCTTCATGTGCAAAGAGACCGGGTATGACGCGCCGGGCTCGCCGTGGCGCAAGGGCGCTAACCGCAGCGCAAAGGCGCTCGCCGTGGCGTGAAGGCGAAGGCCCCTCCATGTATGAGATGGAGGGGCCTTGCTCGGGCCCGGCGCGCTCACGAGCCGATGTCTCGGCCGCCCATATGGCACCTGGCTAGCCACCGGAACACCGGTTACCCGCCAAAGGTCGCCAGTCTCCCGGCGCCTCTGGCGTTCCCTGGGTTGCCCTGGGGATGGCCCGTCTTCGGTGGTGAAAGCAGTTCTACTGCCTTCCGAGCCGTTCGCACAAGGCGCTTGGGCAAGTAATTGCAAGATTCTTTAGCTATCCACAGGATGTCCGGTGCTTATCCACCGCAGACGGGAGCGCAGCGCGTGTTGTCCACACGCCCGTCCACAGGATCATCACATTGTCAGCGCGGTCGCCGCTTACTCGCTTCCGGCGAGCTTGAGTAGTTCGTCGAGTACGTCGCCGAACTTGGCCGCCTCTATCGTGAGGTGGCCCTCGCCCGGGAGCAGGTGCAGGCGTGCGCCCGGAATCAGCCGTGCCAGCCTGCGGCCGTGCTCCATCGGCACCATGTTGTCGTCGTCGCCCTGCCAGATCGAGACGGGAACGTCGACCGCGCCGAGGCTGACGCCCCAGTCCGTGACGAACGCCAGGTCGTCGTCGCGCCATCCGGCGATTCCCGTGCGCACCGCCGCCCGGAACGCCGCAGCCAGGTAGCCGGCATAGTCCCCGGCAAGCACCCGCCTGTCGGCGGCCGAGGCGAGCCGGCCGAGCGCCCTGGTGACCTCGCCCGCCGTGACCACGGCGAGGTCGGCCGCGGGGTCGCCCAAGAACGCGGTGAGCGGTCCCTCTCCCGCGATCGCGGCGCTGAACTCCATGACGTTCTCCTCCGCCATGCCCGTCAGCCAGTCAGGTCCCTCGCGCGGCGCGACGCCGGCCAGCGTGGCCGCCGCGAGGCACCGCCCGGGCAGCAGCGCCGCGCACGCG
>JASIBM010000624.1 GCA_030045175.1 Streptosporangiaceae bacterium
CCAGGCCTGCCCTGGGCCGCCGGGTACGGGCTCGGCCTCCAGCTCTGGAACGCTGAAGGCACCCGCTACTACGGGCACACCGGGTCGATGCCCGGCTTCGTCGCGGTGCTCCAGATCACCGACGCGCCCGGCGCCGACTCGGTGATCGTCGCCTGCAACTCAACCGCCGGCTTTGGCCGGTCGCTGTGCACGGACCTGCTCACGATCCTGGCAAGCAACGAGCCGTACTGCCCCGCGCAGTGGGCGCCGGCGCCGGTCGACGCCGACACCCTGCGCCTGCTAGGAAGCTGGTACTGGGGTCCCGCGCCGTTCACGCTCCGGCTGACCGGTGAGGTACTCGAGCTGCGCAGGGAGGACGGCGACGGCCGGGTGCTGCGGTTCCGCCGCGACGCCGACGGGGGCTGGCGCGGCATCGACGGATACCAGGCGGGCGAGCCGCTCGTGCCCGTCATCGGCCCGCAGGGGGTAGTGACGGCCCTGGACGTCGGCTCGTTCATCTACAGCCGCAGGCCGTACGACCCGGCGGCCCCGATCCCCGGCGGGGTGGACCCGAGCGGCTGGCGGGCCCGCTTACCAGCTAATTAAGGTACTTTTTCAACAAAATGCACCGGGCCGGGTGGCCCGCCCGTGACCGGGCGGGCCACCCGCGTTAGTTCACGAGCTAACCGCGGTTAGTACCACCCGTAGGCCAGCTCGTGATCCCAGGCCGCACGCGGCGAGCCGTATCTTGCCCTGATGTACCGCATGCCCCACCTGATCTGGACCCACGGGCTGGTAAGCCACCTCCGTCCAGCCGAGGCCATCTTGTAGCCGGGCACCGCCTGCGGGATGCCGTACGCGCCCGAGTACGGATTGGTCGCGTACACGTTCCAGCTGCTCTCCCGGTCCCACAGCCACCTCAGGTACCTGAACTGGAACCGTGGCCGCCAGCTGAACCTGCGCATCATGCCCCAGGCGATCTCCCTGGCCCGAGCCTCACGGCTCTCGCTCCCTAGCGGGACGCTGACCAGTGACAGGGTCTGGGCGAACGCTCCGGCCTGGCCGGAGATCGGCCAGAGCGCCGAGTCGGCGAGCGGACCTGACGCCGGCCTGGCGCCAGGCACGTTGGTGCCGCTCGGCCAGTTCGGCCGGCTTGATGTGTGCTGGTGGCTGACGGCCTGGCTGCCATCTGTCGATGCGAAGGCCCAGCTAGTGGCGGCTATGGTGGCCGCGAGGGTGAGCGCCGTGGCGCTCGCGACGATCGTGAGTCTGGATCTGGACGTGGACGTGCGGAACAGAACTCGCGACGTGGACACGATGTACTTTCGGCCGGGCACGGAACAAATTGCCGTGCTCAACGTTCACCCAGATTGCGTGCAGGATCGGCGCGAGTTCAAGGCAACCAATCAGTTACACTGAGTAACATTTACGCGCACGCAAGGTGCTTTCGCTAACTCTGCCTTAAGTACCCGGCTTAGGAAAGCAGAATCGCCGGAATGGGCAATATGAAATGCATCACATTGCCAGCCGCGCCTTTTAATAAATGTCATACTCATCATTGGAAAGCCGGATTAATGTCACTTTAGCCGGAGCGAAACAGGGCTCAGATCAGCTAACCAGTCACATCCGTAACTTAAGTAACACCAGCATCAGCATCTGCCGCCGGTGTCTCGCGCCGCGCGTGGCGGCCGGTGGTCAGTACGCGGCCAGCCCGCGGACCGCCACGACGACCGACTCGACGGTCGGGATGACCTGCTGCTCGAGCGCCTCGGCGAACGGGAGCGGCACGCACGCCGCCGCGACCCGGCGGATCGGCGCGTCGAGCAGCTCAAAGCCCTCGTCGGCGACGATCGCGGCGATCGTGCCGCCCCAGCCACCCTGGTACGGGTTCTCCTCGACGATCAGCAGCCGTGACGTCCGGTCCAGCGACTCGAGCACGGTGGCCATGTCAAGCGGCACCAGGCAGCGCAGGTCGATCACCTCCGCCGAGATGGCCTCCGCTGCCAGCCGGTCGGCGGCGGTCAGCGCCATCGGCACCGTGGCCGCGAGGGCGACGATCGTGACGTCTGAGCCAGGCCGCGCGATCGCCGCCTTGCCCAGCGGCACCACGTGCCCGGGTGGCGCGGCCGGGCCCTTGCTCGCGAACAGGCCCTTGTGCTCGAAGAACACCACCGGGTCCTGGCTCCTGATCGCCGCGGCCATCAGCCCGATCACGTCAGCCGGATTGGACGGAGCCGCGATCTTCAGCCCGGGGATCGCGAACGTCCAGTTTTCCACGGCCTGCGAGTGCTGCGCGCCGAAGCCGAGCCCGCCGCCGTTCGCGGTCCGTACCACCAGCGGAACGGTCACCTGCCCGCCCGTCATGTACCGCATCTTGGGTATCTCGTTGGCCAGATAGTCCCAGCACACGGCGAAGAAGTCGGCGAACATGATCTCGGCGACCGGGCGCATCCCCGTCATCGCCGCGCCCATCGCCAGCCCAAGGATGGCCTGCTCGGAGATCGGGGTATCCCAGATCCGGCTCGGGCCGAACTCGTCGAACAGCCCAGCCGTGGTCTTGAACACCCCGCCGGCCGCGCCGATGTCCTCGCCGAGGCACACGACCGCGGGGTCGCGCCTGAGCTCGCGCGCGATGCCCTCGGCCACGGCCTCGCGGTAGGTCATGGTGTCCCCGGTAATGTCCGCCATGTCGAACCTCCGTCCGCCCACACGTCGGTGAGCGCCTCCTGCGGGTCTGGGTAGGGTGCGGCCTTCGCGGCGGCGAGCGCGTCGGCGACGATCCGCGCGGCCCGGTCATCGGCCTGCTCGCACCGCTCAGCGGGGACGCCTAGGTCGGCCAGCCGCACCCGGGCGATGTCAAGCGGATCCCTGCGCAGCCACTCCTGCACCTCGTCGGTCGGCCGATAGCTCGCCGGGTCGGTGCGGCTGTGCCCGAAGTGCCGGTACGTGCGCGCCTCGATCAGGGTCGGCCCGAGCCCGATCCTCGCCCGGTCGGCCGCCCGCCGGACCGTCTGCGCGACGACCACGACGTCGTTGCCGTCGATGAGCTCGCCCGGCATCGCGTACGCCGGCGCGCGGTCGGCCGCTGGGTTGGCCACCGCGGTGACCGAGCCGATCGGGGTGTATTCCATGTAGAGGTTGTTCTCGCAGATGAACAGCACGGGCAGGGACCAGACCGCGGCGATGTTGAGCGCCTCGTGGAACGCGCCGATGTTCGTGGCGCCGTCACCGAAGAACGCCACGGCGACCTGTCCGGTGCCGCGCAGCTTGGCCGACCAGGCGGCGCCAGCGGCAAGCGGCAGGTGCGCGCCCACGATCGCGTAAGAGCCGAGCATTCCCGACGACGCCTTGGTCAGGTGCATCGAGCCGCCCTTGGCCTTGCACATCCCGGTCGCCTTGCTCATCAGCTCGGCCAGGCACTCCTCCGGACTCGCGCCGCGCGCTATCGCGTGGTGATGGCCGCGGTAGGTGGCGAAGACGTAGTCGTCAGGACGCAACGCGGCGCTCGCGCCGACCGCGACCGCCTCGTGGCCCGCGGCGAGGTGGGTCGTGCCCTTGACGAGGCCGGCCAGGAACGCGTCATGCGCGGCCTTCTCGGTCTGCCGGATCACGGCCATCTGCTCATACAGCGCGAGCAGTTCATCCGCCCCGATCTCGGCCGGCATCATTGACCCGCTCCAGGCAACTGCTCGCCGCGCCCATTGCTCGTGTTCAGGTGCGACTGGCTCTCGCGGAGGGTGCTGAGCGCGCCACCCGCCGTCCAGTACTTGCGGCCAGCGACAAGCAGTTCCTCGGCCGGGAACTTGGTGATGACCTCGCAGCCATCGGCCGTCACGACGACTTCCTCCTCGATCCTGGCCGCCGACCAGCCGTCCGAGGCCGGCCAGTAGGTCTCAAGCGCGAACACCATCCCCTCCTCGAGGGTCTCAGGATGGTCGAGGGAGACCAGCCTGCTGAAGATCGGCTTCTCCCAGATCGACAGGCCCACTCCGTGACCGTATTGAAGCGCGAACGCGGCCGTTTCGTCGGCGAAGCCGAACTCCTGCGCCCGTGGCCAGAGCCGCACCACGTCCGCCGTGGTCGCGCCGGGCCTGACGACCGCGATCGCGGCGTCCATGTACTCGCGGCACCGGGTATAGGCGTCGCGCTGCGCGCGCGACGCGCTGCCGACGGCGAGCGTACGGTAGTAGCACGTCCGGTAGCCGTTGTAGCTGTGCAGGATGTCGAAGAACGCGGGATCTCCAGGCCTGATCAGGCGGTCGCTGAACACGTGCGGGTGCGGCGAGCAGCGCTCGCCTGAGATCGCGTTGACGCCCTCCACGTACTCGCTGCCCAGGTCGTAGAGCACCTTGGCGACCAGGCCCACGCACTCGTTCTCCCGCACGCCGGGCCGCAGGAACTCGTAGAGCTCGGAGTAGGCGGCGTCGACCATGGAACACGCCTGGGTTAGCAGCGCGATCTCGTCGCTGGTCTTGGTGCGGCGGGCATCGAGGAAGACCTGCTGGCCGTCCACCGTCTTGATCCCCTCAGCCGCCAGCGCGGCGAGCACCGGCATCTCGGCGACGTCGACCCCAAGCGGCGCGTCGGCGACGCCATGCTCGCGCAGTTCGGCGGCGACCTTCCTCGCCACTTCCTGCGCGATCCCCGCATCCGGGTGGAACGCGCCGCGCAGCGTGGAGATGCCAGCCCGCGCGCCGGTCCGCGCCGCGCCCGCCGGGGTCGGCTCGCCCGGCGTGTGGTCGAGCCACGGGTTGTAGAGCTGGTGGTGCCTGGCGGCGGAGCCGAAGTCCCAGACGATCGGCTCGCCGCCGCGCGGCAGCAGCGCGAACCTGATCAGCTTGTCCATCGCCCAGGTCCCGATGTGGGTCGCGGTCATGTACCTGGTGTTGGGCATGTCGAAGCTCAGCAGCGCTCCGAGCTCGGACGCCTCAAGCTTGGCCTTGAGCCTCGCCAGCCGCTGCGAGCGCAGCCGGCCGAGGTCGATCCGCGCCTCCCAGTCGACCGCGTTGGCGCCGTACGTGTGTATCGCCATCGCTGCTACCTCACCGCCTCAGATACCGAGCAGGTCCGGCCCATCTGATACGTCAGTTTGTCAGTTACCCGGCTGGCTCAAGCCCATCAGATACTTCTGCGTTTTCGCTGATCAGCTCCAGGCCAGCCGACCTGGCCTGGAGGAGGAGCAGGGCCGCGAAGTCGTCATCGCCGAAGCCGTGGCCAACCAGGGCCTGCACGAGCTGGTGGACCGCCGACGCGACCGGCATCGGCACCTCGTGCTGCCGCGCCGCCGCCAGGCCAAGGTCGAAGTCCTTGCGCAGCAGCGACGCGGTGAACGTCGGGTGGAAGTCAAGGTTCACCAGGGCCGGCGTCTTGTACCGGCTGAAGGCGGAGCCCATGACGCTGTTGTTCAGGCAGGCGAGCAGAGCCTCCCTGGTGACGCCGCTCTTTTCGGCCAGCACGGTCACCTCGGCGAGCGACTGGATGACGACGCCGAGGAACAAGTTGTGGCACAGCTTGACTGTTCGCGCGAGCTCGCCTTCGCCCACGTAGGTGGCTCCAGCGCCGAGTACGTCCAGGTACGGGCTGGCGAGATCGAACGCGGCGCGCTCGCCAGAGACGGCGAACGTCAGCCTGCCCACGCTGGCCACCTTCGGGTTGCCCATGACCGGAGCGGCGAGCAGCCTGCTGCCCCTCGCCGCGAGCTCTCGCCTGACCTGATCGGATACCTCGGGCGAGACGGTAGAGCAGTCCACCACCACCGAAGGTACGTGCCCGCCGCTGCCGCTGGCCAGCCCCGCCGGGCCGATGACGGCGTCGATCAGGTCCTGCGACGTGCCGACGGTCACGAAGCAGATGTCGGTGCCCGCGAGGTCGGCGGCCGTGCCTACCACCGTCGCCCCGGCCGCCGCGAGCGGCTCGGCCTTGGCCCTGGTTCGGTTGCTTACCGTGACGTCGCAGCCAGCCGCGAGCAGCCGGCGGACGAGAGCCGTGCCCATCCGCCCCGTCCCGAGCCAGCCGAGCCTGCGGGCACCGAG
>JASIBM010000625.1 GCA_030045175.1 Streptosporangiaceae bacterium
CTGGTGGTACTCGGGCCGTCCCAGACCGCCCACATCAACCTGACCGTCTACGACGCAGGCAATGTGTGCCCGCGGCACTCGGTCCCCGCCGGGTTCTACGTCTACCTGCCGGGCCAGAAGCTCGTCTCGGACACGTTCCTGACCGGGCAGGCGTGCCCGGGCGGCCCAGCCGGCGGAGTCCTGTCCGCCAGCGCGATCACGGTCGGCGTCGGCATCCCGCTCCACACATCCTGAATATATCCTGAACACATGCTGACCGTCCTCGCAGGAACGGCACGCTATCGGGCATCGGGCCGGGCGCCAGCGTCGCTGGCCGTCCCGGCCCGATCATGCCGGACGGCAATCGGCCGCTCGCCGGATCTGGCTCCTGCGCTAGTGCTTGTAGCGCCTGCCGTGCAGCATGGTCGTGAGCGTGAGGATCGTCTTCATGTCCTTGCCGGTCCTGGCGAACGTCGTCAGGTTCGGCCTGGACTGCCAGCGCTGCCTGGTGATCGCCTTGGCCTTGGAGAACTCGCGCAAGCCGTCCGGACCGTGAATGCGCCCGAAGCCGGACTCGCCCGAGCCGCCAAACGGCAGTGCGGGGACGCTGGCGAACGAGATGACCGAGTTGATCGACGTCATGCCGCTGCGCATCGCCCTGGCCGCCCGCATCGCGGCCTTCCTGTTCTTGCTGAACACGCTGCCGCCGAGCCCGTAGCGGCCCAGGTTCGCCAGCTCGACCCCCTCGGCCAGGTCGGTCACCGGGGCCACCGTGATGGTAGGACCGAAGGTCTCGTCGGTGACGGCCGTGCTTGTCTCGGGCACGTCAGCCAGGATCACCGGGCCAACGTATGGCTTGCGCAGGCTGCCGAGCCCGCCTACCACGGCTCGCCCGCCGCATGCCATGGCGTCGGCGATGTGGTGCTCGATCACCTCGATCTGGCTCGGCATCGTCATCGGCCCATAGCTGGCCTCGCGATCATCGCCCGGACGCAGCTCGCCGACGCGGTCGACTAGCTTCTCGACGAACGTGTGGTAAATCTCCTGCGCCACGTAGACGCGCTCGACGCCGATGCAGGTCTGGCCGGCGTTCGACATCGCGCCCCAGACCGTCGCGTCCGCGGCCGCGTCGAGGTCCGCGTCGGCGGCCACGAGCAGCGCGTCCTTGCCGCCGCACTCAGCGACCAGCGGCGTCAGGTTCTCCGCGCAGGCAGCCATGACCTTCCTGGCGGTGCGGGCCGATCCGGTGAAGGCGATCTTGTTGACCGCGCTGCGAGCCAGGAAGCCGCCGGTCTCGCCGAAGCCCGTGACGAGTTGCAGGACGGGATGGTCGGGCACGATCTCGGCGAACGAGCTGACCAGCCAGCCGCCGACCGCCGGGGTGAACTCGCTCGGCTTGAACACGACCGCGTTGCCCGCCGCTAGCGCATAGGCGATCGAGCCGATCGGCGTGAACACCGGGTAGTTCCACGGCCCGATCACGCCCACGACTCCGAGCGGCTGGTACTCGACGGTGGCGGCCTGATTGATCGCCACGAGCCCGCTGCGGACCCGTCGCGGGCCGAGCACCTTGCGCGCGTGCTTCGCCGCCCAGTCGATGTGCACGATGGCGAGCAAGATCTCGAGCTGGGCGTCGTCGACCGGCTTGCCTGTCTCGAGGTGCACGAGCTCGGACAGCCGCATGATGTACCTGGTCAGGTACGACTTCCAGGCGAGCAGCTTGGCCTGGCGCTGGCTCCAGCTGAGCTTGGCCCACCACGCCGCCGCCTGGTGGGCCTTCGCGACGGTCGCGTTGACTTCCTCCTGGCTGAACACGCCAAAGGTGCCGACGGGCTCTGACGTCGCCGGGTTCAGTGAGTCAAATGTCTTGATCGGGCCTGAATGCATCGGCGTGCGCGCAGTAGTGACCATCGCCCTCACACACCATCCTTCGCGAGCTTTACGAACCGTCGGGTGCCAGTAAATCATTGCCAGGCTGGCTACCAGAACTGCCGGTCGCACCGATGGCGCCGCCGCCGGTGACCGCGCCGGGCAGCCCGGTGCCGGGATGCGATCGCAAGCGGCGCGGGGACGCGCGGGGACGTGCGTGCCGTCGCTGCATCGCGATATCACCCAAAGCATACTTACTGTCAATTTCATATATCACATAGATCTCGTAGGGGTAATAATACCTAATTGTCCTGCTACAGTGGCGGCATGCAGCAGGCCGACGCTGCGGGGACCAGTCTGCGACCGCGTTTCCCTGCGCTCGATCCCGAGCCACCTCCTCGGCCATGGCGCCGTGCGGCGTCGGTGCTCGTCGTGATCGTTGTCGTGCTAGCTGGCGTCCTTGGCTACACCGCGCTGCGGCAGCGACACCACAACGCGGGCGCCAGTGCAGGCCAGCCGGCTCAGGGCAGCCCGTTCACCGGCCTGATCCTGGCGCTGACCCCATCGGGAGTCTTGTCGCTCACCGACGTCCGCACCGGGCGCGTCGTGCTGCTGAAGAAGCTGGGGGAGTTTCCCGCCAACCCGCCGCCCTCTGTGTCGCCGGACGGCAAGTACTTCGTCTCCCCGGCGATGGGCGCGCTGCTCTCGCTGGCCGTCCCGGCACAGCCGGCCGTGGTGCGAAACTCGCTTACGTTCCCGGCTTACACCAACCTGTCGCTGCCCGACCCATTCAGCAACCACGACGCCAGCATGCTCATTCAGGGCACTCAAGCCAATTACCAGACGGCATTCTCGCCATACGCGGTCCAGTCGGTCCAGACCGGCCGTACCGCTTCCCTGGGGATCGCGGACAGCGCGGCCGGGGATCCGGCGGCACCGGGGGCGTTCGTCTCCTACGTCCACCCGAGCCGCGTGACGCCACCGCGGGGGGTTCACCCGGACATCGGCATCGAGCTGCGAGATGCCGGCGCGGCGGTCAGGGTAATCGCCACGGCGGCGATGATCGACCACGTGCTCGGCATCACGCCGAGGTACGGGGTCAGGCTCGTGCCCTACCCCAATCCGCAGGGAACCATGGTGGCAGTCGCGGTCCAGCCGATCGGTGATTACGGTACGGGCGGGGTCGTGGTATACAGCCGCGCCGGCAAGATGCTCGGCTTCCAGACGGTGGACCCCAGCGGAGCCCGCGCGATCACCTGGTCCCCGTCGGGCACCACGCTCGCGTTCGTCGGCCAGGGCGACAACAGCGCCGACTTCACCGACTGGGAGGTCGGCGGGGGCAGCTCCACCAGCGTGATGCCGGCCTCGCTCGGTCAGATCGACGAGTGCGTCTGGTCGCCAGATAGCCTGTCCGTGCTGTGCGGCGGCGGGCCGACCGGATCCTGGTGGATCGTGCAGTCGGGCACGACGTATGCCCTTGCCGGGCATGGCCAGGTGCTTGCCTGGCTAGGCGGGAGGCTGACCGGATGAGGCAGCTCATCGCCCTCGGCCGAGGGCTCGCCCACCGGGCGGGATCGGCCGTGATGATCTTCATCGTGGCGGCGGTCGCCGCCGCGGCGGCTGCCGCCGGGCCGGTGTACTACCAGGCGTCACAAGCGTCCATCCTGCGCGACGTCGTGGCCAGCGCGCCGCTCATCGGCCGCGGCTACGAGGCCACGCTCACGGGGTCAGTCTCAGGGACATTGGCAACGCTGCGGTCCACCCTGGCCCAGGAGCTCGACCGTGATCTTGGTGCGGGCGCGGTGTCGAGGGTGTTCAATCCGCCGGTGGCTGCCATCGAAGGTCAGGGCTCCGACGTGGCGATATCGCAGACCTTCCCGCTGGTCTGGCGATCGGGGTTCTGCGCGCACCTGGTGATCCGCGGTTCCTGCCCTACCGCGGCGGAACATGTGATCATCAGCACGTCCACGGCGCGCATCACCGGCTGGCACATCGGCAGCCAGGTCCGTGACTCGGGCTGGCCGACGCTGACGGTGACCGGCATCTACAAGCCGCCCGGCCCGAACTCGGACTACTGGGTGCTGCACGCCCCCGATTACTTCCCTTTTGAGCTACCCGCGTCTAGCACGGCCGGCGGGCTGGACGCGCTGTTCACCCCCCAGGCCACGATGACGGACGCGCCGCTGGCTCAGCAGGGCACGACCACGATCGACGACACGCTCGCGCTCGGGCGCGTGCGGGTTGGCGACGTGGTCCCGCTGACCGCCGACCTCACCACGTTCGTGAACAGCGTCTTCCTATCCGGACAGAACGTCATCGTGGCATCGACGGCGCCGAGCACGCTGGCCTCGGTGCAGGCCAGCTGGCGGACGGTCGCCGTGCCCGTCGCGCTGACCACGACGACCGTCTTGCTGCTGAGCTGGTTGCTGCTGTTCCTGATCGTGACCGACGCGGTTGACGCACGAGGTCCAGAGGTCGCGCTGGCCAAGCTGCGCGGGCACGGCAAGGGCGGCATCTTGGTGTTCGGCCTCTCGGAGCCAGCGGCGCTGCTGCTTGTCGCGCTGCCGGTCGGGGCGCTGGCCGGCTGGGCCGGCGCGGCGTGGCTGGCCGGGCGCGTGCTGTTCCCAGGCACGCCGGTCGGGCTGCCGTGGCTGGCCTGGG
>JASIBM010000626.1 GCA_030045175.1 Streptosporangiaceae bacterium
GCCGGTACGGCACTACGAGGACCACATCCTCCTGACGACGCTCGAGCCGTGCTGCATGTGCCTGGGCGCGGTGGTGCAGGCCACCATCACCCGGCTGCATTTCGCGGGCCGCGACCCGTACGCCGGTGCCTCGCGGCTGGTGCTTGATACGCCGCAGGCGCGGCGACGACCCCTGACGGTGACCGGCCCACTCGCAGCCTTGCCTGGCCGGTTCGCGGAGTTGCTGCACGTGCGCTGGCTGCTGGACTCCGGTGCCGCCGAGCCAGTGCTCCAAGCGCAGACGCAAGGTATCCCTGACATCTACCAGATAGCGGCACGCCCGGCGGCCAGCAAGCTTTTTGCCCAGCTCAAGGCCGATTCCGTCAGCGCTGAGGAAGCGATGGCAGCGGCGCGGAGGCTGTTGCGAGACTAGCGGGTCGCGTACTGGTGAGAACCCCACACCAAGGCCAGGCCAAGCCACTGCTCAAGTACCGACCGGGCGCCAGGGCTCGCCTGGCCAGGCGGAAACCTACATGGTTTCGGCGAACCATCTGGGTAGAGTCGGGCAGTGCCTGAACTGCAGCCGCTGCATGCTGACCACGCCCCGGCGATCCTGGCCTTCGAACTGGCGAACCGCGCCTACTTCGCCACCTTCATCTCGGACCGCGGCGAGGCGTTCTTCGACCAGTTCACCAAGCGGCACCGCGCCTTGCTGGCGGAGCAGGAGGCCGGCATCTGCGCCTTCTACGTGCTCGTCGCCGAGGATGGCTCGGTCCTGGGCCGGTTCAACCTGGTCGACTTCGAGGACGGCACCGCCAAGCTCGGCTACCGCGTCGCACAGCACGTGGCCGGCCACGGCGTGGCAACCGCGACCGTGCGGGAGTTGTGCCGACTGGCGGCGGCGAAGCATGGACTGCGCACGCTCAGGGCCGCCACCAGCCGCGAGAATGTCGCGTCCCAGAAGGTGCTGACCAAGGCTGGGTTCGCCCCGGTCGGCCCGGCCGGGCCGACCGACCTCGGCGGCAAGTCAGGCACCTGGTATCAGCGCGACCTCGCCGCCGACTGACCCTTATAGCCCTGCCGTTCACGCGGGCGCGGTGCAGGGCGCCCGTCCGCCTAGCCGTCCCTCGGCTGACCTATACAGCGCACCGCAGATCTGGCCGGGGTCGGCCAACGGGTTAGCGTCTCTCCTCACCAGCAGTGACCGGCCATGCGGAGGCGGCTACCTGAGCGGTCACAACATCCAGATAGCTGCGGGCGGCACGGCGGCTGCGCAGCACGACAAGTTCCGCGTGCACGGCATGGTCGGCATTCAGCTGCCGGACACGCGGGGCCATGTGGCGACGGTAGCCGAGGATATAGCGGACGAATTTCCAGGTGATCCGGTCGTAGACCCCGAGGTCCTTGTGCTGACCGCCTCGGTGACGCAGGCGGCGCTGCGCAATTCCCCACAGGCACGTCCAGCCGGGCAGGTCCAAGAATATGACTGTATCGGCGGCTTGGAGCCGAATCGGCAAGCTGGAGGCGTAGTTGCCGTCGATGATCCATCGCGGAGCGGTCACCAGGTCGCGCTGGCGGGCAGCGAACTGGTCCTTTTCCAGCGGCTTCCAGTCCTGGTTGTAGTACATGCCGTCCAGGTGAACGGGGGTTATCCCGAGTACGGTACCGAGCGAGCGGGAAAGGCGGGATTTGCCGCTGCCGCCGCAGCCTACGATCGCGATGCGGTCCACGGATCACGACCGTAGCGATCAGTCGCTACACACGGGTCGGGACACGCGGGAGAGTCATTGCTGGCCGGGGCGTGGCCAGACCCATTCACCAGGCCGCCGGACGGGCAGGCGGGGCGGAGCTGGCAGGGGCAGAACGGGGCCGAACCCGAGGACGACCAGACACCGGAGGGTGCCAACCTGGCTGGGCGTTCGCGGACGAAGGCCGACGGAGGCAAGGGCCCCGGACGCGGTGCTCGCGACGCTGAGCCGGGCACGGCGCTGCCGACGGCCGGGACAAGGACTGGGGCCGGGCGAAGTCACGAGGGTGCGCATGACACGCCCGAACACGTAGCCGGAATCTCCGCGCTAACGCGAGTGATAGGTGGGAAGCTGTGCGGGTGGACCCGGCCGTTATTGACCTGTTCTGTGGTGCGGGCGGGGCTTCACTCGGACTGGTGGAGGCGGGCTGGGATCTGCGGCTGGCCGTTGATGCTGATCCGTCCTGCGCCCGGACCCACGCTGCGAACCTGCCTGGCCGATTCATGCTCGGCGATCTGCGCGGGATGGACGATCGCGCGCTCATGGACGCGGCGGGCGTGGTGCCTGGTGAGCTGGACCTGCTGTTCGCCGGTCCGCCGTGCCAGGGGTTCTCCATCATCGGCTCTCGCGTTGTCTGGGACGAGCGGAATAACCTCTACCAGGAGGTTCTCCGGCTAGCGTCGCAGATTCGCCCTCGGTGCGTGGTGATCGAGAACGTGCCCGGTCTGGCGACCCTGGCCCGGGGGGCTTACCTGCATGCGATCTTGGAGGGCTTGACCGCACGAGGGTATAAGGCTGCGTGCGCTGAGTTGCTCGCCGCACAGTATGGCGCGCCGCAGATGCGGTGGAGGCTGATCATCATCGCGTGGCGGGAGGATCTGGGCATTCCCGCCGGGTACGGGTTTCCGCGGCCTACGGCCGGTGCCGCGGAAATCGGCGAGCTGCTGCCGAACTGCACGATTCCCGCGTGGCAGATGAAGGGCTTCGTGACCACGGCGGAGGCGATCTCGGATCTACCGCCAGTTGAGGCAGGCGAGGAGACCTCGCATTATGCCGGCCCGCCGGTTGGCCCGTTCCAGGAGGCCATGCGCGCGGGCCTCAACGGGCAGCTGACGAACCACTATGCTGCCCGGCTCTCGTCGGCGAACCTGGCGCGCCTGAGACTGATAGAGCCGGGCCAGGACTGGCGTGACCTGCCCCGCGAGATGCTGCCCGGCAGTATGCAGCGCGCTTTGCGCAAGGATCACACCCGCCGGTACCGGCGGATGACGTGGGAGGGCGTCCCGCGTGCGGTGATCACTCGCTTCCGTGACCCGAAGTCCGGCGAGTACACCCATCCCGAGCAGGATCGCACCATCACAATCCGCGAGGCAGCCCGCTTGCAGGGCTTCCCCGACCGGTTCGTCTTCCACGGCGACAGGAGCAGCCAGTACGACCAGGTAGGAAACGCGGTTCCTGTTCCGCTGGCCGGAGCCATCGCCTGCGAGGTACGCCGCTGCCTTGACGGCCAGCTCGGCGATCGCCTCCTGGCACCTTTCCGCAGGCGCCCGATTTCCTTCCTTGGCACCCACGGAGAGCTGCTGCCCTCGCTGGTGGAACTACCCATGATGATGACGGAAATAGAGGCCGAGATTGGCACCTGAAGCGCCAGTCACCCCGACCGCGCAGGCGGCGAGGTCAGCCGCCCGCCCGCATATCGCCGAATGGTTCGGGCACCGTATCTTCCCGGTCGTTGCCACCGGCGGCAGCCCGGTTAGCGACCAGCAGTCTCACAGCTGCCCGTTCCTGACGCAGACCCTCAGGACGAGCACCGGGTGCGTGAAAGCTGCGAACTCCCACGGCGTGTGCACCATCAGCGCCACCAGCAACGGCACCCGCCAGGACTGGCTGGTCTGCCCGTACCGGGCGCTGGACGACGGCTTGCTGGCCGATATGGTCAAGCGGCTCTACGCCATCCCAGCGCTCGACCCGGTAGTCATACGGCCCGTCATCGTTCTCGGCAGTCAGGAAGCCAGCACCGAGATCCGCCGCGCCATCAGCGACGGCGTGCGCGTCTTCGTCTACTTCCAGGACAAGCTCGGCGGTGAGATCGGCCTCTCTCGGACGGCAGCCTCCCCGGAACTGTCCTTCGACATCACCGTCGTCGAGCTCATTGCCGCCCCTGCCGAACCCGGCTCCGGCCAGCAGGGCTTCCGCATCGGCAAGTACGGCGTGATCGAGCTGCAGACCACCGACACCCACGGCAGCTACAAGCACGCTGTGACAGCACTGACCAACGCATTTGACCTGCACGGCAGCCGCTTCCACCAAATGCTCGCCGAGAACCCTGAATGGGCCGGACGGCGGATAGAAGGACCCAACATCTCCAACGTCTTCAAACGGACCTTTTACCAGATCGCCTTCAAGTTCCAGGTCACCAGGCGCGACACATCCACAGGCTGTGCGCTCGCGCTGCCGCAGCCGGTATGGGACTCCTGGCAACCCTTCCTCGGCGCCCCGGACCTGCACGAGCAAGCCGACGGGACATTCCGGCTGCTCGATGACCACGCCGCCAAGCCCACCAACTGGATCTACGTCTTCGACATCGACGCCGAGCCCGGCCCAGCGGGACGTCCCGCCCCGATCCGCGTCAGCCTGGTTATAGGCACCGACGCCGCTGCGCTCAGCCGCGCCGCATTCGAGATCGCCCCCGCCAGAGCTGTGCGTCAGGACGGAGAAACCGACGCCGTCGCCGAGACCATCACCCGCCGCCTTAGCCGCTACCTTCCCACCACAGGCTGACCGAAGCCGAGCCAGCATCCCCGCCGGGCCGACGGTTACTGGGAAGCTCGTCAGTTGCCGCGCAGCGCGCGGATGGACTCACTGAGCGACGACATGGTCGCGAGCACCGCCGACGGCTCGTACCCGCAATGCGCCATGCAGTTGGCGCAGCGCGGGTCCTTGCCCCGGCCGTAGGCGTCCCAGTCGGTCGTCTCGATCAGCTCGCGGTAGGTCTTCGCGTACCCGTCGGACATCAGGTAGCACGGCCGCTGCCAGCCGAACAGCGAGTACGAGGGAATGCCCCAGGCCGTGCACGAAAAGTCCCGCTTGCCCTCGAGGAAGTCAAGGAAAAGCGGCGAGTGGTTCAGCCGCCAGCGCTGGCGATTGCCGTCAGCGAACGCCTTACGGAACAGTTCCCGCGTCTCGGTCACCCCGAGGAAG
>JASIBM010000627.1 GCA_030045175.1 Streptosporangiaceae bacterium
GTTCCGCCAATGGCCTCAACCGGAACGGCCCAGCTCTCTGGCCGCAGGCTCGTGAAGATGAACAGGCCGTCGGACTCCAGCGGCCCTCCGCGGCAAAACACACCCAGATGACGGAAGCCCACGGTATGGCCGCCGCCCAGGCTGGCCTGCCCGGCAGGAACCTGTACATTACACAGCGCACGCCAAACTTCGTAACATGCCGCTCTGGGCAGCGGCGGGCTCGAAGAGCTGGTTCAGTAACCCGCGCAATGGCGGCCTGATGGCGGTGTGGGTGGCGGATCCGGTCGCGGTCACTTCCTACATGCAGCACTAGCCCAGGTTCGATGAGCTGGCCGCACCGAGGGAGAGTGTGATCATGAGGCGAACCGTGCTCGCCATGGGCGTCGCCGTGGCGGCGGTGACCGGGGGCAGCGTCGGCTGCCATGCCAGTCCTGCACCTGACATCGCGCCGCTTGCGCGCTCTGCGATGGCCTATGTGGTGGATTCCGGCTCAGGGACGGTTACCCCGATACCGCTGGCAACCGACCGGCCCGACCGGCCGATCCAGGTCGGGCGGCTCCCGTCGGCCATCGCCGCCGCGCCGGATGGGCGAGTGGTTTACGTCGTGAACACCGGATCGGGAACAGTGACTGCGATCCGGACGGCGACGGACACGCCCGGCCGGCCAATCCGGGTCGGCAGGCGGCCTGGCGCGATCGCGGTGACGCCCGACGGCCGGACCGTATACGTCGCCAACGCCGGATCAGGCACGGTGACCCCCATCTCTTCCGCCACCGGGAGCACGGGCCGGCCGATCCGGGTCGGCAGCGACCCCTCAGCGATCGTGCTGACGCCCGGCGGCGCGATCGCGCTTGTGCTATGCCCGGGCTCAAGCGAGGTCGTGCCGATCGTCACGCGCACCGATCACGCGGGAGAGCCGATCAAGGTGGCCAGCTCGCCCTACGGGATCGCCGTGACACCCGATGGCACGACCGCTTACGTCACCGCGCGAGGAACAGACGGGATCGGGCTGGTCACCCCGATCCAGATCGCGTCGGGAACTGCCAGGCGAGCGGTACGAGTCGGCCCGGATAACGGGAGCGGCCCGGCGGGCATCGTGATCACCAGGAACGGCCAGACCGCATACGTGCTGAACGCAGGCGCGAACACGGTGACACCGATTAACACCCGGTCCAACCGTGCGCGCCAGGCGATCAAGGTGGGGGCTCTTCCGATCGCTGCCGCCGTCGCTCCCAGCGGGCGGACAGTGTACGTAGTGAACTGGATGTCGCGCACGGTAACACCGATCCACGTCGCCACCAGCCGGCCAGGGCGGCCGATTAGCGCCGGCTCAGGCCCGATCGCAATCGCCGTGTCACCAGCCGGCGGGACGGCTTACGTGGCCGACTTCGGCTACCCGCGTAGCGTTCCGGGCAAGCCCGGGGATACGGTCACGCCCATCAACCTGATCACCGGGGAACCAGGCAAGCCGATCAAGGTCGGCTCCCGGCCGGTAGCGATCGTCATCGTCCCTGGCTGACCCCTTCGCCACCCTCCCAGCCGGCTGGAGGCAAGCTGCGTTGGTGTTCGGGCTGGCCGACTGGGGTCTCAGGGTAAAGGGCGTGTGATGGCAGCAGCGAATAAAGGCCATTGCGCCGTGCGACCTGGTCAGTTCTGGCGCCTACCCGAAGGGTGATCAATGCTATGAGATGCTCATAATGCGGCAGGAAACGCTTGCCGTAGTAAGGGTCAGGAACCTGCGATCTTGTCTTCCTTTCCTGCGCGATCGCTGGTCGCATGATTCTCCATATATCAATTAGTTGCGTTGACATCGAGTCCAGCACGATTTCTTGATCGAGATGTCGGAATGCGACGAGCAGCCCGATGTACTCAAAGAAGTAACAGACGGTGTAGGCACTGTCCTGGAGCGCGCCTTGTAGGCTGGCGAAATCGCTGTCGAGGTCACTCGTGGACGCTGTGTGCAAACAGGCTACCGCCTGGCGGAATCCGGAGTCTCGGAACTGGTTGTAGACACTGGCCAGCACGGGACCGGCGGTTGCTTGGCGCGCCACCAGCCGTGAGCGGTAGGCTTGCCAAAAGCTCACGATCAACGCGGCTATGGCGATGCCGGCGGTTAATCCTTGCAAGAGTTTGTCCATGCGCTCCATTCCTTAATCTGAAGCCAGAAACTCACCCTGCTTAGCTTATCTCCTGCCAGGGACGGCGTGAGGCATGTCGCGGCGAGCGCGGCGTGCAGATTGCCCTTTCGGCATGGCCTGGCGACTATGGATCATGATCAGCTCCCGTCGGGCACCTGGCTGGCTCGATCGGCCGGCCGGCATGGCAGCATGGCAGGTGTGAAAGGAAACGTGCAGAACGGGATGCGCCTGTTCTCCCGGGCAGTGCGGCCGCTGGCGCTGCGGACGGCGGGCAAGGAGAGTTCGGGCACGGCCGTCATCAAGCATGTCGGCCGCAAGTCGGGCAAGGCCTATGACACGCCGGTCACTCCTGTGCGGCACGGCGACGTCTTCTTCATCGCCTTGCCGTATGGCCCGCGCACCGACTGGCTGCGCAATGTCCTCGCCGCTGGCGCCGCGACTCTGGTCGTGCGCGGACAGGTATACCGGGTCGGCCAGCCCGAGGTGATGCCGGTCGCGGACGCGGCGCAGTACTTTCCC
>JASIBM010000628.1 GCA_030045175.1 Streptosporangiaceae bacterium
GCGATCGTGACCCTCGGTGAGGGCGGCACCGCGCTGCTACCCGCGCCCGCACTGTCCGAGCTGACCGGCTGCGAGGTGCACCTGAAGATCGAGGGGATGAACCCGACCGGGTCGTTCAAGGACCGCGGCATGACGGTGGCTGTCTCGCTGGCCGCCGCGCGCGGCGCGAAGACCGTGATCTGCGCGTCGACGGGGAACACGAGCGCGAGCGCCGCCGCCTACGCCGCCCGTGCCGGGATGGGCTGCGCCGTGCTCGTGCCGCGAGGCAAGATCGCGGCGGGCAAGCTGGCCCAGGCGCTGGCCTACGGTGCCACGGTGCTCGCGGTGGAAGGGAACTTCGACGACTGCCTGAGGCTGGTGCGCGAACTGGCGGCCAGCCGGGACGTGGCCGTCGTCAACTCGGTGAACCCAGACCGCCTGGCCGGCCAGAAGACCGCCGCGTTCGAAGTGACCGAGGCGCTCGGCGACGCACCGGACGTGCACTGCCTCCCGGTCGGCAACGCCGGCAACATCGCGGCCTACTGGATGGGCTACCGCGAGGATCTGGCGGCGCGCCGCGCGTCGCGGTCGCCGCGGATGCTCGGCTTCCAGGCAGCCGGGGCAGCGCCCCTGGTGACCGGCGAGCCGGTGCGCGACCCGGTCACCGTCGCGTCGGCGATCAGGATCGGCAACCCCGCTTCCTGGCGGCTCGCCGTGGCGGCGAGGGATGAGTCGGGCGGTCTCATCGGCGCTGTCAGCGACGGCCAGATCATCGACGCCTACCGGCTGCTGGCCGCCCGCGAGGGCGTCTTCGGCGAGCCAGCTTCGGCGGCCGGCGTGGCCGGGCTGCTTCAGGCACGGCGCGACGGGCAGGTGCGGGCCGGGTCGGTGGTCGTGTGCACGATCACGGGCAGTGGCCTGAAGGACCCGGACACGGCCGTGGCAGGCCTGCCGGAGCCGCGCACGGTCCCCGCCGAAGCCGCCTCGGTGGCCGCCGAGCTTGGCCTGGCGTGACAGCGGCCCAGTGATGGCGGCCTCAGTGATGGCGGCCCGAGATAGCGGTCCGTGATGGCGGCCCGTGATGGCAGCCCAGTGAAGGCGGCGGGGTGGCCGGCCGGGCCGGTGCGGGTGCGCGTGCCAGCCACGAGCGCGAACCTGGGTCCGGGATTTGACTCGCTCGGCCTGGCCCTCGCGCTGCACGACGTGGTGCTGGCACAGATCGGCGGGCCGGGGCTGACCGTCGAGGTGACGGGGGCTGGCGCTGCGACCATCGAGCGCGGCGAGGGGCACCTGGTGGTGCGCGCGATGCGGGCCTGCTTCGACGCGATCGGCTGGCAGCCCCCGGGACTGCTGCTGAGGTGCCATAACGACATCCCGCAGGGCTTTGGACTTGGCTCGTCGGCCGCCGCGATCGTGGCGGGCCTGCTGGCGGCGCGGGCGCTGGCCGGTGCGCACGGGGCGCGACTGCTGCCCGACGACACCGTCCTGCGGTTGGCGGCTGGTCTCGAAGGTCACGCCGACAACGTGGCCGCGTGCCTGGCCGGGGGCCTGACCATCGCCTGGATCGATCCTGGCGGGTCGACCCGGTGCGCCAGGCTCGCCCCACTGCCTGGACTGGCGCCGGTGCTCTGTGTTCCCTCTGAAGGGTTGTCGACGACGAAGGCGCGGGCGGTGTTGCCGGCCTCGGTGCCGCACGCCGACGCGGCGAAGAACGCGGCCCGCGCCGCGCTCTTGATCGCCGCGCTGACCCAGCCCGGACGAGGCCTGTCCAGACCTGGCCAGCGCCAGGAGTTGCTGCTTGCGGCGACCGAGGACTTCTTGCACCAGCCGTACCGGGCGAGCTCGATGCCAGGCTCGGCTAGCCTCGTCGCCGCGTTGCGCGCTGCGGGCGTCCCTGCCGTGGTATCCGGGGCCGGCCCCGCAGTGCTCGCCCTGATCGCGCCTGGCGCGACGCCCGGTTCGGACGTCGTCGCCGCGGTCGCGGCCGAATGCGGGCCAGGCTGGACCGTTCGGGTACTCGATGTCGATCACGAAGGCGCGACTGTCCTGGAACCATGATCGTGGTAACTTTTCGTCCTATGGCACGGTAAAACCACCGTGATCATGGGGTGGGCGTGCGCAGCGGCGACCAGCGCGAGCCGTTCCACAGGTAGCTGGACGTGCGCTGCACGCCGGTCTCGCCGACGGCGACGCAGTGGCGTGCCTGCGGGCAGGCGAGTCCGTAGAGGTCGTTGAATCCGGTGCTAGGACTGGGGATTAGCAGCGGAGTCCAGCTCGTGCCTTTCCACGACTCGGCGATCACATAGCCCAGGCCATGCCCGCTGACATACCCGCCGACTGCCATGCAACTGGCCGGGCTAGCGCACCACACGGCGCCCAGGTGCGCTCCCAGCTGACCGCTGGCCACCGGGGTGGCGCGCACTCGCCAGCGGCTGCCGTTCCAGCTCTCGGCCAGGGTCCGGGTCGGGAAACCCGGCTCGTGCCTGTTGAAGTAGCTGCCCACCGCCATGCAGCTCGACGTCGTCGGGCAGGACACCGCCGCCAGGTCGTCGGTGCCGCCGGGGGCGGGGGTGGTCAGCATCGTCCACGTCGAGCCGTTCCACTGCGCGGAGAGCGGCAGCAGCGGGGTTGCCACGCCAGTGCTGTAATCGCCGACGGCGACGCAATCACCAGCGCTCGGGCACGAGACGGCGTTGAACTCGGTAAACGATCCGCCGGGCGCGGGGCTCGGCTGAATCGTCCAGGCGGTGCCGTTCCAGGTTGCCGTCAGTGCGAGGCGTTTCCTCCCGCTGACGTAGCTGCCGACGGCCACGCAATTGCCGGCTGCCACGCACGAGACCGCGGTGAGCGAGCCGACGTGCGGGACGCTTTGCACCTGCCACGAGGCGCCGTTCCACTGCTCGGCGAACGCCTGATGCTGGCCCGCCGAGTCGTAATATCCCACCGCCGTGCAGTCGCTCGCGGTGGGGCACGAAACGGCATCAAGGACGTTGACGTTCGGACCGGGGCTGGACGTGGGCAGCACCTGCCAGGAGCGGCCGTTCCACTGCTCGGCCAGCGTGACCTGGCCATCGGAGCCGTTGATGAAGTTGCCGACGGCCACGCAGCTCGTGGCCGACGCGCAGGACACGCCGGACAGGCCGTTGAACGCATCCCCCGGGCTCGGCGTCCGCTGCGGCATCCACGTGCTGCCGCCGGTCCACTGCTCGGCGAGTGTGAGCTGGGAATTGTCGATCGTGACGTAATCGCCGACCGCCGTGCAGGCCGAGGAACTCGCGCAGGAGAGGTCAGCCAGCGCCGTCGCGCCTGGCTGGGCGATCGTCAGCGACGTCCAGGCGGCGCCGTTCCAGGCGAATGCCTGATCAGCGTCGCCGATCGCGACGCACTGGCTGGCGTCGGCGCAGGAGACGGCGGTAAGCCCGGAGCCGCCGGCACCCGGTGTGGGCAGCTTTCGCCATTTACCGGCGTGCCAGGTGAGGGCGAGGTCGCACAGGGCGGCCTCGCTATCACACTGCGAAGATGTCTCCACGACCACGCCGCCGACTGCCATGCAGAACGAGCGGGTGGCGCAGGACACGCCGGACAGGTGATCGGCCGAGTGGTCGCCAGGGCTCGGGGCGTTGGCCAGCTGCCATCTGGTGCCGTTCCACGACTCGGCCAGCGTCAGCTGGTCCTCGTTGTCCGGCATGTAGTCACCAACCGCCAGGCACCTCGACGCGCTCGCGCACGAGACGCTGAACAGCCCGCCGCTCGGCGGTCCGCACGGACTTGGCATGGGAAGGGCGCGCCAGGTGGTGCCTTGCCACACGGCGCCGGCCTCGCATTGACTACTCGAGCCAACCGCCATGCAAAAGGCCGTCCCAGCGCAGGACACCGCGAAAAGGCTGATGTGGGCCGGGAGCGGCAACGCGGTCCAGCTCTGGCCGTTCCATCTCTCGGCGGCGTTGCCGATGGCCATGCAGAACGTCTTGCTCGTGCACGAGACGTCGAACAGGCCATTGCCACTCGGCCCGGGCAGAACTCGCCAGCTCGCACCGTTCCATTTCTCGGCGAGTGAGTGGCTGTCACCAAGCGGGTCGGTGTAGTTGCCAACCGCCACGCAGAAGGAAGCGGTGACGCACGAGACGCCGGAGAGGCCGTCACTGGCGGGCGCGGCGTCCCCGAAGTTGAAGTGCGGGACGGGGCGAGCCGAAGGCGTGCTGTGGGCGGCGGCCGAGCTGGCCGGCATCACTAGAGCCAGGGTCGCGGCCAAACAAGCAAGGCAGCCACCGAGAGCTTGTGCGCGGCTCCAGCGCATTTCACGCCTCCCATTACTAGCCGCCAGGATGAGCTGACTACTTGATTGACGGCTAAATAGCCGATCGGGTTGACGAGGCTAGCGTAGCCGCGGCGGCACGTCGTGGTTCGCCATAGGAGAATCCGCCCGAGGGCTGCCCGTCACCGCGCGCTGTCGTTGCTACCGTGTCGCCATGGGTGACCCCTGGCATGAATGTGACATAAGCGACACCGGCCGGTCGCGGGCTCAGATTGACGAGAGCGTGGGCACGGGCGGCAAGCGCAGGCACGGGCGGCAAGCGTATGCACGGGCGGCAAGCGTTGACACCTGCCCAGGCTGGGACCTAGATTTTTCAACGTTCGATAACGGAACCAGTGTTCGTTTAGCGCACAATTCTGCCAGGCTGGGCAGCTTCGGCTGGGCAGGGCTAGGCAGCTCCGGGTTGTGCGGCTCAGGGCTGGGCGGCTCAGGGCTGGGCAACCACAGCTGGGCAGCTTCGGCTGGGCAGGCAGAAGACTGAGCGACTAAGGAGCGCACGTGACCCTCCTCGACAAGTCAATCTGGCACGGCAAGGCGTTCAGCGGGGGCTGGGTTCAGGCCAGCGGCGGCGAGTCCGTGGTCCGCGAGCCGGCCACAGGAAACGAGCTCGGCCGGGTCGGCGTGGCCTCGCCCGCCGACATCGCGGCGGCGGCCGCAGTGGCGGCGGCGGCCCAGCCAGCCTGGGCCGCGCTCCCGTACACCCAGCGCGCCGCCATCTTGCGCAAGGCCGGGGAGATCTGGCTGGCGAACGCGGCGGAGACCGAGGACTGGAGCGTCAGGGAGGGCGGGAAGATCCCGCCCGCGGCACAGTTCGAAACGCACGTGGCGACCGAGGAAGTGTTCGAGGCCGCGACCTTGCCGTCCCGTCCGTACGGCGACTTGCTGCCCAGCGAACAGCCGCACCTGAGCTTTGTCGAGCGAGTCCCCGTCGGCGTGGTCGGGGTGATCGCCCCGTTCAACTTCCCGCAGATCCTCGCGATCCGCTCGGTCGCTCCTGCGCTCGCGCTCGGCAACGCCGTGGTGCTCAAGCCGGATCCGCGGACGGCCGTGTGCGGCGGCGTGGTTCTCGCCCGGATCTTCGAGGAGGCCGGGCTGCCCGAGGGCGTGCTGCACGTCCTGCCTGGTGGCGCCGACGTGGGCGAGGCCATGATCACCGACAGGAACATCTCGGTGATCTCGTTCACCGGCTCCACCGCCGCCGGCCGCCGGGTGGGCGCGCTGGCGGGCCAGCACCTCAAGCGCGTGCACCTCGAGCTCGGCGGCAACTCGGCGCTCATCATCCTGGACGACGCCGACGTCGGCGCCGCGGCGTCGGCGGGGGCCTGGGGCACGTTCTTGCACCAGGGCCAGATCTGCATGACGGCCGGCCGCCACCTGGTGCAGGACGCGATCTATGACGACTACGTGGCCCGCCTCGCGGAGAAGGCCAGCCACCTGCCGGTCGGTGACCCGGCCACCGGGCAGGTCGCGCTCGGGCCGATCATCGACGAACGGCAAAGGGACAAGGTGCACGCCCTCGTGACCGACAGCGTCACGGCCGGCGCCAGGCTGGCGGCGGGAGGTACCTACGAGGGCTTGTTCTACAAGCCGACCGTGCTCGCCGACGTGGCGCCTTCGATGCCCGCGTATGCGAACGAGGTGTTCGGCCCGGTCGCTCCTGTGGTGCGGTTCTCTGACGCGGATGAGGCGGCCAAGCTCGCGGCCGACTCCGAGTACGGGCTGTCACTTGGCATCTTGACCAAGGACGTCATGCGCGGCCTTGACCTGGCGCGCAAGATCCCGACCGGCATCGTGCACATCAACGACCAGACGGTAGACGACTCGCCCAACACCCCCTTCGGCGGGATCCGCGCGTCAGGCACCGGAGCCAGGTTCGGCGGCAGCGCGAACATCGACGCGTTCACCGACACCCGCTGGGTCACGATCCGCGGCGACATCGCGCCTTATCCCTTCTAAGGCGAGGTAACAGGCGCGAGCCGGGTGCGAAGAAGGACCGATGCGCACGCAGGTAGGCATCGTCGGGGCCGGCCCGGCCGGGCTGCTGCTTTCGCATCTGCTGGCGCTTCGCGGCATCGACTCAGTGGTCGTGGAGATCCGCAGCCGAGCGTACTGCGAGGCACGCCAGCGGGCGGGCGTGCTCGAGGACGGCAGCGTGCGGCTGCTCCGCGCGGCCGGGCTGGCCGGCCGGCTCGACCGGCAGGGCATCGAGCACGGCGGGATCTACCTTCAGTTCGCCGGAGAGCGCCACCACGTCGACTTCCGCGCGCTTACCGGCGGCCGAACCGTCACCGTCTACGCGCAGACAGAGATAGTCAAAGACCTGATAGCCCAACGGGTAGCTCAGGGCGCTGCCGTCTACTTCGAGGTAACAGGCACCACCGTCGATCGCCTCGAATCCGACCGGCCCGTGCTCGCGTTCACCAGCGCGGACGGGCGCAGTCACGAGGTCGTCTGCGACGCGATCGCGGGCTGCGACGGCTTCCACGGCATCTGCCGCCCGGCGATCCCGGCAAGCCTTCGCGTCGTCACCGAGCGCGATTACCCGTACGCCTGGCTCGGCATACTCGCCGACGTCCCGCCGTCCACCGACGAGCTGATCTACGCGCACCACCCGCGGGGCTTCGCGCTGCACAGCCTGCGCAGCCCCACGGTCAGCCGGCTGTACCTCCAGGTCGATCCCGACGAGTCCGTAGCGAACTGGCCGGACGAGCGGGTTTGGGGCGAGCTTGCGCTGCGGTTCGACCTGCCCGGCACTGGCTGGGCGCTGAAGGAAGGCCCGGTGCTCGAGAAGGGCATCACGCCGATGCGCAGCTTCGTGAGCGAGCCGATGCGGTACGGCCGCTTGTTCCTGGCCGGGGACGCGGCGCACATCGTGCCGCCGACCGGCGCCAAGGGGCTGAACCTGGCGATGGCCGACGTCGCTGTGCTCGCCCCGGCCCTTGACAGCCTCCTGCACGGCGACCCCGGTCCCGCCGACGCGTACGCGGCCACCTGCCTGCGCCGGGTCTGGCGGGCCACCCACTTCTCCTGGTGGATGACGACCATGCTGCACCGCTCGCCAGGCGCGGACGACATGGAAGCGAAGCTGCAACTCGCCCAGCTCCGCTATGTAGCGACCTCACCGGCCGCCGGCGCTTCGTTGGCAGAAAATTACAC
>JASIBM010000629.1 GCA_030045175.1 Streptosporangiaceae bacterium
CACGCTGGCCAGGCCGGCCGTGAGAACGGCTTCCCACGCCAGGGCTGTCCCCGTTGATACCCCGGCCCCGGGCAGCGTCAGGCCAGCCGGGCCGTGCTTGCCCACGAGCGTGACGAGCGTCTCGGTGGCGAGAACAGCGCCGGCGAGCTGGGCGAGTATGTACAGCGGCACCCGCAGCGGCGGGAAGTCGGTCCTGAGCATGAACGCGATCGTCACGACCGGGTTGAGGTGAGCGCCTGACACCGCGCCCATGAACAAGATGATCGCGAGAACCATCAGCCCTGGCGCCACCACCAGGGCGGATGGCGAGATGACGTGGCCACCGAACCTGGCGTTGACCATCGGACCGCCTGCCGCGACGAAGACGAGCAGGAACGTGCCGAACAACTCGGCGAACAGCCGCCGCCACTCATAGCTTGCGTTGGCGAAATCGAACTGCCTGGCCAGCGCGTTCGGCTCGCCGAGCGAGCGCAGCCCGGCATCGTGCCTACCCACGACCGTCCGGGGCGCTCGCCCTGGGCCGGGACCGGGCTCGGCCGGGCGGGACGGAGTCTCACTCATGGGCGGCACCCTAGATCCTCCGCGCGCCAGTCGGCGTGCGCAGCAAGCCAGAGAGCGGCTCGCCTCGGCGACGCGCGGGAGAGCCAGGCATCCTGCACGACCTCGGTCAGCTCTTCCAGCGAAAGCTCACCTAGCCTGCTCGCGCGCACAAGCACCGACAGGTGCCCGTCGAAGTGCGTTGTCGTGAAGAACGGCGAGGCCTGATCTTGCACCAGCGCCTGCTTGTCCGCCTCCGACGCCACCCAGAAGACGATCACGTCGTCGTAGCGCTCCCCGGTGCCGGGGTCGACCGCGTCCGGGCGTGGGGTGCGGAAGAACACGAAAGACTTCCCGCCGACCTGGTATATGGGGTTACCTTGCCCGCCGCGGATGATAGTGACGTGCGGCATGCCCATGGCGAGGTCATGAACGTCGGTAACGCGCGCGACGCGCGACGCGCGCGATCCATGCGGCACCATGACAGCAGCGTAAGCCGGGGCCGGCCGTGGGCGTTGGCTTAACTAAGTGAGCTACCTGAACCGGATGATCAGCAGCACGGTCGCGCCGATGATCGGCAGGACCAGCGCCAGCGCCAGCAGCAATCCGACGGCGCGCCGCCAGCTTGGCTGACGCACCACGTCGGCGGTGAAACCGCCATGCTCGATCTGGCCCATCCCGGTGACCGCGTTCTCCTGGCCGGCCGGCAGCGAGGCGAACCACTCCGGTGGGGGCTGCCACTGCGCGTCGGCCTTCAGCTTACGTTTCAACCTCGCCTTGCCTGGCAGTGCTCGGGTTGAATCGTAAGCTCAGCGCGCCGTCTGATCCTTGGCATAACGGCAATGGTCCACGAGGATCTCGACGACGTCAACGAGGTCGGATGGCAGGGTCCGGAGCGACCGCGGCAGCGGTGGCCAGCCGAGGGGCGGGGAGGAATTCCAGGTTCTGCTCGTCGATCGGGCCGCGGTAGAGCGTCGCGTCCTTGAAGTAGTGCTGCCACATCCGCCACGGCGCCCGGTCCCCTTGCAGCGGCAACACGGCCCTGGACCGCTCGAAGTACC
This sequence comes from Streptosporangiaceae bacterium, assembly GCA_030045175.1. Classification (GTDB taxonomy): domain Bacteria; phylum Actinomycetota; class Actinomycetes; order Streptosporangiales; family Streptosporangiaceae; genus Chersky-822. The sequence goes on from JASIBM010000629.1 coordinate 1,599, forward strand.
CCGACGTCATGTCGAAGTACGGCGAGGTCACCATTTCCCGCGACGGCAGCCGCGGGGTGACGATCGCGTACCCCTTGTCCCGCATGAACGTCAGCAGCCGCGTGACGTGGCGCGCCACGAGATCAACCTTGAGCGTCCACGAGGCGTTGGTATAGCCGATCGCGAACGCCATGTTGGGCACGCCGTCGAGCATCATGCCCTTGTAGACCACCCGGTGCGAGACCGCCATGGCGTCCCCGTCGACGGTCAGCTCGATGCCGCCGAGAGGCAGCAGGTTCAGCCCGGTCGCCGTGATGATCACATCGGCCTCGAGCTCGGCGCCAGAGCGTAGCCGCAGGCCCGCCGGGGTGAATTCCTCGATGTGATCGGTAACCACCTCGGCCTTGCCCGACTTGATGGCCGCGAAGAAATCCCCGTCGGGCACCAGGCACATCCGCTGGTCCCACGGGTCATAAGCCGGGGTGAAATGCGCCGCGATGTCATAACCGTCGGGCAACCGCCTGGCCGCGGCTTTCTGCAGGATCGCCCGCGCTCGCGCGGGATGCTTACGGCAAAAGCCGTAGATGACGGTCGCTATCCGCGCGTTCTTCCAGCGCGCGGCCCTATAGGCCGGCCGCTCGGGCAGCAGCTTGCCCAGCAGGCCGGCGATCGGGTCGGTGGCCGGCATGGCCAGCACGTAGGACGGCGAGCGTTGCAGCATCGTCACCTTGGCGGCGTCCCGCGCGATCACAGGCAAGATCGTGGCGGCGGTCGCGCCGCTGCCGATCAGCACGACACGCCGGCCGGCCAGGTCGAGGTCGTCGGGCCAGTGCTGCGGGTGCACGACCCGCCCGGCGAACCTCTCCTGACCCGGCCAGACCGGCGTGTAGCCCTCGTCGTACCGGTAATAGCCCGAGCACAGGTACAAGAATCCGCAGGTGCGCAGCTCCCGGGCGCCGGTCAGCGCATCCTCGATCGTCACCGTCCAGCGGGCGTCGCCGCTTGACCAATCGGCGCGCAAGACCCGGCGGTGATAGCTGATCTTCGCGTCGATCCCGAACGCCGCCGCGGTCTCACGGAGGTAGCCAAGTATTTCCCCGCCACCGGCGATGGCCTTGGATCGTGTCCAGGGGCGGAACGGATAGCTAAGGGTAAACATGTCCGAATCAGAGCGGACACCGGGGAATTTGAACAAATCCCAGGTCCCGCCACTGGCCCCACGAGCCTCGACGATCGCATAGGAAACGCCAGGCGCCTCCGCTTGGAGGCGGCACGCGGCACCGATGCCGGACAAGCCAGCGCCGACGATCAGCACGTCCACGTGGGCGACATCGCTCGCGCCTGAATTGGCCATCGCCGCGCCTAGAGGATCAGTCGATGCCAGGCCCATGCTGCCCCTCGCCGGTGACTCGCTATGCCCAGAACTCGTCTTCAGCGTACAGGTCGCTGAACATGATCCAGATCTCGCTCATCTTGCCGTCCCGAATGCGGAAGATCAGGATGGTGGCGATCTCGAGCTTCTTGCCCGCCCGCTCGGCGCGGACGGTGTGCAGCGCGACGGCGCGGTCGTCGTTGGCGAGCACGTCGTGCAGCTCGGTACGGTAGGTTCCCCCGGC
>JASIBM010000630.1 GCA_030045175.1 Streptosporangiaceae bacterium
GGGGGGTGAGCGCCGAAGCTGGCTAGGTGCACACCGACACCGAGCGCTGCGTCAGGGCGGTGCGGTCGAAGGACCCGAGGTTCGACGGCTGGTTCTTCACCGCGGTCACGACGACGGGGATCTACTGCCGGCCGAGCTGCCCGGCCATGCCGCCCAGGCCAGAGAACATGCGGTTCTACCCCAGCGCCGCCGCCGCCCAGCAGGCGGGCTTTCGCGCCTGCAAGCGCTGCAGGCCGGACGCGAGCCCCGGCTCGCCGGAGTGGAACCAGCGAGCCGACCTGGTGGCCAGGGCGATGCGGTTCATCGCCGACGGGGTCGTCGACCGCGACGGCGTGGCCGGGCTCGCCGCCCGGCTCGGCTACAGCGTCAGGCAGGTCGAGCGGCAGCTGCTCGCCGAGCTTGGCGCCGGGCCGCTGGCGCTCGCCCGCGCACAGCGCGCGCAGACCGCGCGGCTGCTGACCGAGACGACCACGATGCCGATGGGCGACATCGCGTTCGCGGCCGGCTTCCCCAGCATCAGGACGTTCAACGACACGGTGCTCGGCGTGTTCGCCGTGCCCCCGACCGAGCTGCGCCGCCGGGCGGCCGGCACGCGGCGGCCAGCCGGGGCGCCCGCCCCGCTCGGCGCGCTGTCGCTGCGGCTGCCCTTCCGCGCCCCGATGTGCCCGGACAACCTGTTCGGCCATCTGGCCGCGACCGCCATACCGGGCGTGGAGGAATGGCGCGACGGCGCGTACCGCCGCACCCTGCGGCTCCCGCACGGGCCTGGCGTGGTCTCGCTTCGGCCAGGCTCCGAGTACATCTCCTGCCAGCTCGCGCTGGCCGACGCGGCTGACCTGGCGGTGGCGATCAGCCGGTGCAGGCGAATGCTCGACCTGGACGCCGATCCCGTCGCCGTGTGCGAGCAGCTGCGCGAGGACGCCGTGCTGCGGCCGCTGATCGACAAGGCACCAGGGCGGCGGGTGCCGCGCACCGTCGACGCGGCCGAGCTCGCGATCCGCGCGGTCATCGGCCAGCAGGTGTCGACGCCGGCCGCACGGACGCAGGGCGCGAGGCTCGCGCAGCGATACGGCGACCCGGTCGACGACCCGGGCGGCGGGCTCACCGCGATGTTCCCCGACATGGCCACGCTCGCGGCCGCCGACGAGCCGCTGCTCGCCATGCCCGCCACCAGGCAGCGCACGCTGACCGCGCTGGCGAGCGCCGTCGCCAGCGGCGAGATCGACCTTAGCCCCGGCGCGGACTGGCAGCTCGCGCGCGAGAGGCTGGCCGAGGTGCCCGGCCTCGGGCCGTGGAGCATCGAGCTGATCGCGATGCGCGGGCTCGGCGACCCTGACGCGTTTACCGCCAGCGACCTGGGCGTGCGCCGCGCGGCGAAGGGCCTGGGCCTGCCGCAGTCCCCCGCCGCCCTGACCAGGAGGGCGGCCGGCTGGCGGCCGTGGCGGGGCTACGCGGTGCAGTACCTATGGGCCACGCTTGACCACGACATCAATCGCCTCCCGGCGTGAGCCAGGGCGGGCAGCACGAGAAAGGAAACGCGATGACCGCGCAAACCGCGACCGCGCGCCGGTCGCATGCCGTGATTGACAGTCCGATCGGACCGCTCACGCTAGTCGCCAGCGACGGCACGCTGGCCGGGCTGTACATGGCGGTGGCCAGGCACGGGCCCGATGCCGCGGCGCTTGGCGCCCAGGCGAGCGCCGATTCCGAGCCGGTGCTCGCCGCCACGGCGAGCCAGCTCCGGGATTACTTCGCCGGGGACCTCACCACCTTCGACCTGCCGCTCTCGCTCGCTGGGACCGAATTCCAGCGCGCGGTGTGGGCCGCGCTGCGGGCCATTCCCTACGGGGTGACCATTTCCTATGGCGAGCTGGCCAGGCGAATCGGCCTGCCGTCGGCTTCACGCGCGGTCGGCCTGGCCAACGGCAAGAACCCGGTCTCGATCGTGGTGCCATGCCATCGGGTGGTGGGCGCGGACGGCAGCCTGACCGGCTACGGCGGCGGCATCGAGCGCAAGCGATTCCTGCTCGCGCTCGAGCAGCGGGTCAGCGGCCAGACCCTAGTGTGACCTGGGCAGGCCCCGGAACCCCCGCTGTGCTGGCCCCCGCGGGGCGACCCCCCCGAACCCCGCGCTGTGCTGGCCCCGGGGGGCGACCCCCGGAACCCCGCGCTGTGCTGTTCCGGGGGGGCGACCCCCCCGGAACCCCCCGATTCGGTGTTTCATCTGTGCCCCGTCTCGCGTTACCGTGGGCTACCAGAGCTTTACCGAGCGAGTAAGAATGGCTGCGTAATGGTGCAAGCACGGCGGCGGCATGACGCGTGAAATTCGCGGTGATGCCTGCGCTGAGCTCAACGCCTTTATCGGCCGTGAGCGCGAGCTCGGTGAGCTTCGCGAGCTCGCCGACGCGAGCCGCGCGCTCACGCTGTGCGGTGCGGCGGGCATCGGCAAGACCAGGCTCGCCCTGCGCCTGATCGGCGAGCTGGCGCCCGGCTACGCGGACGGCGCCTGGTTCGTCGAGCTCGCCGACCTGCGCCAGCCCGAGCTGGTGGTCGCCAGGATCGCCTCCGTGCTCGGCGTCGCGGAGGAGCCGGGCCGCCCGCTGCTCGCGACGCTCGCCGACGTGCTGCGACCGCGCCACGCACTGATCGGCCTGGACAACTGCGAGCACCTCGTCGACGCGTGCGCGAAGGTGTGCCACCGGCTGCTGGCCAGCTCGCCAGGCCTGAAGGTGATAACGACAAGCCGGGAGCCGCTCCGGGTGGCGGCCGAGACGATCTGGCAGGTTCCGCCGCTGTCACTGCCCCGGCCCGGTGCGGGGCCGCCCGGTCCGGACGCGCTCGGCTCAGACGCGCTCGGCTCAGATGCGCTCAGGCTGTTCGCCGACCGGGCGGCGGCAGTGCAGCCTGGGTTCATGCTGGCGCCTGCCAACGTGATCCCTGTGTCGGCGATCTGCCGCTCGCTCGACGGCCTGCCGCTCGCGATCGAGCTCGCCGCCGCCTGGGTGCGGGCGCTGACCGTCGATCAGATCCAGGCCCGGCTGGCCGACAGGTTCCGGCTGCTCAGTTCGGCGGAGCGGACCCCGCCGGCGCGGCACCGCACGCTGCGTGCTGCCATCGACTGGAGCCACGACCTGCTGACCCCGGCAGAGAAGATCTTGCTGCGGCGGCTCGCCGTCTTCGCCGGCTGGTCGCTCGACATGGCCGAGCAGGTATGCGCCGACCCGTACCCGCAGGGGGGCCGCGAGGCCCTGGATGTGCAGGACATCGTGGGCCTGCACGTCTCGCTGGCCGACAAGTCCCTGATCATCGCCGAGCATGATCAGTACCACCAGGGCGGCATCAGGTACCGGATGCTCGACACGATCAGGGAGTACGCCTCGGAGCGGCTCGCCGAGGCAGGCGAGCACGACCTGCTGCACGCGAGGTTCCGCGACTACGCGGTGCGCGAGGTCGAGCGCCTCTCGTTCGCCGGAATGGCCCGGGCCGCGGCGACGTGGCAGGAGCGAGTCGATTCCATCCACAGGTTCGAGGCCGAGCAGGCGAACCTCCGGCAGATCCTCGGCCGGTGCCTGATGGCCGGCGACGCCGAGCTCGGCCTTCGGATCTGCATGTCCATGCGACCGGTCTGGATCGTCCAGGGCTCGTTCGCCGAGGGCATCGGCTGGATAGACGCGTTCCTCGCGCTCGATGCGCCGGGCGTCCCCGAGACGGTACGTGGCGCAGGACTGGTCTCGAGGGCGCAGCTCGCGCTGGCCCCGGATCCGGCTCGCGCGCGCGAGCACGCGCTGGCCGGCCTTGAGCTATGCCGCGGCGCGGGCTCGGAGTTCTGGGCCGCGTCGGCGCTCAACCTGCTCGCGGAGGCCGCGTTGCACGCAGGCGAGCTCGCGGAGGCGATCGCCCGCGCCGACGAGGCGCTTGAGCTCGCGCGCGGGTCAGGTGACAGGTGGAACGAAGCGTACGCGTCCGGCACGCGCGCGGCGGCGGCGGCGGCCGAGGGCGACATGGCCGAGGCCAGGCGGCTGGCCCGGTCGGCGCATGAGATCATGCGCGAGATCGACCAGCAGTGGGGGCTGGCGCGGGCGCTGCTCGGCCTCGGCGACCTGGCCAGGCTGACCGGCGATCCGCACGGGGCCAGGCAGCGCTATCAGCAGGCACTGGCGATCTTGCGCGAGGTCAGCGCCCGGCCCGAGATCGCCAGGTGCCTGGCCGGCCTCGGGCGGCTGGCGATCAGCCAGGGAGAGCTCTCGCTCGCCAGGGAGCACCTCACAGAGAGCGTCGAGCTGAGCCAGGCCGCGGGCAGCCGGATCGGGGTGATCAGGGCGCTCGAGGCGTTCACCACGCTCGCCGTGGCCGAGGACGACCCGGTGCTCGCGGTGCGGCTGGCCGCGGCCGCCGCTGCGATGCGCCGCGTGGCTGAGTTGCCCGCCGCGCCGGCCGGGCGGGCGCAGCGCGCCCTGGACGCGGCCGCGCGCCTCGGCGAGGAGGTGATCGGCGAGCTGTGGGCGGAGGGCTCGGCACTCGACGGCGACGCGGCCGTGGCTCTCGCCGTATCCGGTCGGCCGCCCGGCCAGGGCCAGCCAGGCCAGGCCCAGTCCGGCCAGGCCCAGTCCGGTCAGGCACCGCCAGGCCAGGGCCATCAGGCCGGGCTGACGCCGCGCGAGCTCGAGATCGTCGCCCTGGTCTGCCAGGGGCTATCCAACCGGGCCATCGCCGAGGCGCTGGTCATCAGCCAGGCGACCGCCGCCCGCCACGTGGCGAACATCATGGCCAAGCTCGGCTTCACGTCGCGGGTGCAGATCGTGGCGTGGGCGCTCGATGCGGCCGAGGTGCCGGCGGTAAAGCTACCGGCGGGTCGAACAGCGCGCTTACCGACTCTCCCTCGTGGATCCGCCTGATCGCCTCGGCCAGCGCCGGCGCCACGGATATGACGTGGAGCTTCTCGTTCTCCTCGGCTTCGGGGATCGGCACCGAGTTGGTGCAGACGATCTGGTGCACCTCGGGCTGGGCGGCGAGGCGCTTGAGCGCCCCGTCGCAGAACAGGCCGTGCGTGCAGGCGATCCGCACGGACCGGGCACCGTGCTCGCGGAGCCTGCCGAGCAGCTCCATGGTCGTCGTTCCCCTGGCGATCTCGTCGTCAAGCACGAGCACGTCGCGCCCGGCGACGTCGCCGATGATCGAGGTGATCGTCACCCGGTCGTCGCTGAGCCGCTCCTTCGCGCCCGCCGCCACCGGCAGGTCGAGCATGCGGGCGAGCGCGGCCGCCTGCTTGGCGTTTCCTAGGTCGGGAGACACCACCACGGTGTTGGTCAGGTCCTGGCGGCTGAAGTGACCGGCGATCTCGCGCAGCGCGTGCAGGTGGTCGACGGGGACCGAGAAGAACCCGTGCACCTGCGGCGCGTGCAGCGTCATCGTGAGCACCCGGCTCGCCCCGGCGGTGACGAGCAGGTCGGCGACGAGGCGCCCGCCGATCGAGACCCTGGGCATGTTCTTCTTGTCCGACCGGGCGTACGCGTAGTGCGGTATCACCGCGGTCACCCGCGCCGCCGAGGCGCCGCGGGCCGCGTCGAGCATCAGCAGCAGCTCGACCAGGTGCTCCTGCACAGGCGCGGCCAGCGGCTGGATCAGGAAGACATCGCGCTCCCTGCAGTTGGACTGGAGCTGTACCTCCAGGCAGTCGTTGGCGAACCGCCGGACCGTGGCCGGGAGCAGGGGCACGCCGAGGTGCCCGCAGATCTCCGCCGCGAGCCCAGGGTGCGCGGTGCCGCTGAAGACCGAGATTTCACGCACACGCCCAGGCTATGGCCATCGGCCCGATCCTTCCCACCGATCCTTCCCACCGATCTTGTCCACCGGTTCGGCTTACCGGTCCCCGCGGCCGGTCAGGCCGCTTCCCCGGCCGGGCGGTAGGGCGGCAGGCCGAGCCGGGTCCTGATCTCCTGCTGGATCTGCTCCCTGCCCGGCCTGGCGTCGATGGTCGCCACGTACTCCTTGCGGCCGAAGATCGCGAGCACCGGGTTGGTCTTCTCGTGGTACTCGCGTAGCCGGACCGCGAGCGCCTCCTCCGTGTCGTCTTCCCTGGCCACCAGCGCGGCGCCGCAGGCGTCGCACTGCCCGGGCACGCGCGGGCTGCTGGCGATCAGGTTGTAGTCCATGCCGCAGCCCGAGCACAGGCGCCTGGCGAGCACCCGCCGCCTGACCTCGCTGTCGGGCAGTTCCAGGTGAATCACCCCGTCGATGTCATAGCTCTCGAGGAAGAACTCGGCCTGGCGCTCGTTCCTCGGGAAGCCGTCGATGATGAAGCCGTAGTTCCAGTCGTGCTGGCTGAGCCGCTCGGACACGACGCCCTGCACGAGGTCGTCGCTCACCAGCAGGCCAGCGGCCATGGTGCGCCTGACCTGGGCGCCCAGCTTGGTGTGGTGCTGCACGTTCCACCGGAAGATGTCACCGACGGCGATGTGCACGAGGTCGAGGTCCGCGGCGAGCATCCCGGCCTGCGTTCCCTTGCCGCTGCCCTGAACGCCCATGATCACGTACTTGCGCACGTCGCCAGGTTAGCGCCGCGACGCGGCCCGGGTGGTCACTCGCGGGTGACGGCCTGCGGCGCCCCCGCAGCGGTAGCAAGAGGGGATGACCCCCCGGAACCCCCCTGGGAGCCGAGGGCCAGGTGGCGTTCGCACTGCCGGCCGAGCCGCGGCTCGAGTGACGGCTTGATCCGCGGCCAGTCCTGCCGGAGCAGCGCGCCGTTGACGAGCCTGACGATGTCCTCGCGCTTGCCCTGCGCGAGCAGCAGGCCGTACAGGCTGCGCCGGCTCCGCTCGTCGGT
>JASIBM010000631.1 GCA_030045175.1 Streptosporangiaceae bacterium
ATGTCGATCAGGTACATGTGCGGTGAGGACGGCATCTCAAGGTGCACCAGCTTGACCCGGTCCCGCAGTTCACGTACTCGTGCCACGAAGATCTCCGGGTCGCGGATCGAGACCTCATGCACCACGACCCCGAACTTCGGCAAGATGTGATGGAAGACATTGCGGACCTGCCGGTAAGACTCGGCAGGAAGTACGACCTCATCACCTGCGGTGAGCAACGAGATAAACGTCGTGAAATGTGCGGCCATGCCGGAGGAGAAGATCAGCGATGCCTGGGCGTCGCTTAAATCGTTGAGCAGCGACTCGACCTCTATCCAAGTCGGGTTGCTGTATCTGCCGTAGCGCCCGGCCGGAGTGGAAAGATCGTGTAAGCCTGCCTTGACATGGTTGGCATCGTCGAAGTAATAGGAAGCACTTTGGTACACAGGTGCGGTGATACTGTTGGTATAGGGCTCCGGTGTCCGTTTGCGCGTCATCGGCGATCTTTTTCCATTCGTGCGGCCTATGATCTAATTCCGCCCCCGGGCGGTCAGCGCATAGCATACTGTGGCCGATGCTGATCGTCTGCTGATCGTCGACCAGACTGTCGCATTGGGTACTAAAATATTACCAAGGCTCTACATCTGTTCAGGTAACTTTAACCTGTTTGCAGCAAATTAGTTTGAGCAAGTTTTCCATCTTTAAGGTGCCATTTCATCATGATGGACATGAAAGCACTCAATTGAGCACATCAACTGAAATCTCGTCCGCTAGCTTATCCCGTCGCCGTCGCGACCGATCCGCGCGAGGCGCACCCGAGACGAGCCCGCGTGGGTTAGTCTTACTGCTGCGTGCCGCCGCTTAGGGCGGCGGCACAGGGCAGCCGCCTTGGGCGGTAGCTTAGGGTAGCGGCTCAGGGTAGCGGAGGACCGGTGTTACGAATCATTCGCGGGACCGATTGCTATTGGATGATGGGCGAACGACGATTTTGCCGCATACCGCTATCTGGCAATTCCGTGGACTGGCCTGCCTATGAGCGCCAGACTGAGCTTATCCAGGCCGCCGATCAAGAAGTCACCCTCGACAATGATTCGTTAGCCCGGCCGGGCTTCCGGTACGTGCAGGTGATCCTCGACGGTGATGTCACGCACGCCGATCGCGCGTTCGCACGCGATCTGGCGAACCTGCAGTCGGCCGCGACAAGCAAGTCCTCGCTCTGGCATGTGTGGGTTGCCCTGACCCGGAGCACGGCCGGCACGGCCGGCACGCTGCTCAAGACGCTCGCCGAGCAGCTCAACGCGCCAAGCCTGGATATCAGCTTCGCCTTGATCGACGAGCCAGGCGCGGAGCTCGCCGAGGGCGCTGGCGCGCCGCGAGAACTTGGCGACAGCATCAGCGAGCTGTACCTGCTCGCCTTGGCTGCGGGCTTTAGCCTGCGGCTGCCGTCATGCCACCGATGTGCCGCCTGCGACGCGCACGATGGGGCGACGGGCCTCGTGCTGACCGCCGAGGGGATGCCGTGCGCGGCCAGGGATTCCCGCTGCCGGTGCGCCCAGCCCGACCAGCTATGCGCCGCGCTGACCAGGGCGGTTCGGACCGCGGTCCGCAATCACATCTACACGGCCTGCGGCCTGACGCCCGACTAGGGCAGCAGGCGGGCATCTCGCGGCTTTAGCCAAGCTGGCCGGCGATGGCGTGGATCGCCGCCGAGGCAGCGGCAGCGACGACGACAACGACGATCATCGGGGCGCGCAGCCGCAGCGCCACCGCGGCGGCGGCAAGCCCGCCGAGCCGCGCGTCCACCACAATGTGCTGTCCAGTCGTCACGGTCTCGGTCAGCACGAGCGCGGTCAGCAGCGCCGCTGGCATCAGGGCGACGACGGCCAGCGTCCGCCCGCTCAGTTCCCGCCCGCGCGAGATCATGGGAGCCGCGGCCTTCAGCGCGAAGCTGATGACGCTGACGGCCGCGATCAGCAGCCAGGTCCTGCTCATCGCTATGACTCCGCTGGCCGCGGTGAGCCATCGGATCGCGGTGCCGAGGGTGGCAGGAATGCCAGCAGGCTCGCTGCGCAGGCGGCGACAAGCGGGATGCCCGGCGGCAGCACGGGAACTAGCGCCAGGGTTATGGCCGCTGCCACCAGCGCGACCTGGAGCCTGCGCAGATCCCGCACCTCGCCAGCCAGCAACGCGAGGAAGAATGCCGGGAAGACCGCATCGATCCCGAACCGCGAAGGGTCGCCGATCTGCGAGCCGACTATGGCGCCGGCCCAGGTGGCGGCTATCCAGGAGACATACTGCGGCACCGTGGCGCCGATCAGTAGCTTGCGGTCAAACGTTCCGTCACCACGGCTGGCCAGCACCCAGGATGCGTCGGCCAGCGCCTGCGCCTGCGCCGCGCGGCGCAGTCGGCCTCCGGTGAAGGCGCTTGACGCGGCGACGCCCATCGGGACGAACCGCGAGTTGAGCAGCCCGGCGCTGACGACCGCCGCGGCGATGCTCCCGCCGACTGCCACGACGCCGGTCGCGGCGAACTGCGCCGAGGCGGAGAATGTCAGCGCGGAGAACGCGACGGGTGCGATCGTGCCCAATCCGTCGAGCCTGCCGAGAACACCGAACGTCAGCCCGATTGGTATCAGCGCGAGCGCGACTGGCAATCCTTTTCTCATGCCATCGGCGTAGGTCGGATCGGGCTTTTTGGAATCGGCGAAGTCCGCATCCGGCGTATCACCATCGTCCCTACCACTCCTGCCCACGACCGCGATCCCCTTCCGGTTCGGCTAGCAATGGCAGCACCTCTTTCCGCAGATCGCGCGGCGCTCCCAGCCAGACTCGTTCAATATTGGCTCGCCTGAAATAGAGCTGGATATCGTTTTCCAGCAGGGTGCCGTAAGCACCGTGATACTGCATCGCCGTCCGGACCACGTTCGCCGACAGATCCGCCGCCATCGCCAGCGCCTGCGCCGCGTGCAGCCGGGTGTCAGACCCATGGTCGGCCTCCCACGCCGCCGACCTGACCAGCCAGCGAGTGGCGTCGAGGCGCGTCGCGAGCTCGGCGAGGCGCAGCGCCGGCACCTGGAACCTGCCGATGACCTGGCCGAACTGGCGGCGCTGCGTCACCCTGGCCACCGTGAGGTCAAGTGCCCCCTGGCACAAGCCGACGAGGTACGCGGCCTGCCTGATCCGTGCCTTCGCGATCACCGCAGGCCAGGGCGCGCAGTGCCCCGGCCGCTCGCCGAGCCAGCAGAGCACGGGCGCGGAGGACAGGCTGACCGCGTAAAGCTCGCCACGCGCGCTGTCGTGCATCCGGCGGCTGGTGACGGCGGAGTGCTCCCGCCGGACCAGCGCCGCCCGGTGGCCTGACTGGCCGCTGCCCACGACGACCAGGTACCTGCAGTCCGGCACGAAGGCGACGAACCGGCGAGTCGCGCTGAGGACCTCACCGCCGCCTGACACCTTGACCGGTGCCGGGCTCGCGTAGCCGTCCGCTGCGTCCTCCCGCGCCGCGATGCAGACGGCGGCGCCGTCCGCTATCTCGGCGACCCGAGCCGCCACCTCGCCGCCGGAACCGATCAGCAGCTCACTAGCCGTCATGGTGTCGAGCAAAGGCCCGGTGTACAAGGCGGCGCCAAGCAGTTCGGCGAGCATGACGGCGCCTTCCTGGCCAGACTCGGTGCCGCCGAGCTCCCTGGGCAGCAGCAGCCTGGTCGCTCCGAGGTCGACCAGCGCCCGCCACACCGCCGCGCGGGCCGCGGTGTGGCCAGCTACCTCAGCCGCTGACGCGCCCATCGGCAGCTCGCCCATCCGGCGGATGCCCGGTATGAGCTCGTCGTTCAGCAGCTCGGCGAAGCGGCCTTGTATCTCACGCTGAGCGGTGCTGAGGCTGACCAGCATGGAGGGTTCTCCTGATCTCACTTATGGAGCCCGAGCGCCTAGAGCCCGAGCGTCGCAGACGCGATCATCGACAGCATCATCTCCGAGGTCCCCGACTGCAGCGTGTAGCCTGGCGCTTCCCTGATGGTGGACTCGATCAGCCAGTCAGGTGGCGCGTCGTCGTCGCGGGCTGCCAGCGCGGCCACCAGGCCGCACATCTCCACTGCCAGCGTCGCCACGTCGTGCGCGGTCTCCGACGTGTGCCACTTGGCCATGGCTCCGTGCGCCGCGTCGGCGGACTCGGCAGCGATCGAGCTGAGCGCGCGCCAGGACAGCAGCCGGCCCGCTCGCACCTGGGCATCGAGTTCCACGAGGCGCTCGCCGTACGGCGAGTCGGCCAGCCTGCCATCCGCGCAGGCCCGCTCGATCAGCGTCTTGAGCATCCGGCGCCCCCTCGCCTCAAGCTCGATCCCGGTGCGCTCGATCGTCAGCAGCCTGCCGATGACCTCCCAGCCGCGGTCGACCTCGCCTAGCACGTCGGCGGTCGTCATGAGCGGCCCGGCCAGGGTGACGTCACCGAAGCGCTCGTCTAGCAGGGTCGGGATCGGCTCGGCAACCACGCCTGGCGTGTGCATCGGCAGTATGAACACGGTGATCCCGTGGTACTTGACGTCCGACGTTGACGTCCTGGCCGCGCACAGTCCGACGTCGGCCATGTGCGCCTTCCCGCTGTAGATCTTCCTGCCCCGGATCCGCCAGCCGCCATCCTGCGGCTCGGCGACGGTGCCGAGCGCGGCCAGGTCCGATCCCACGGCCGGCTCGCTCAGCAGCACGCACCCGACGCTCTGCGCGCGAGCGAGCCGCGGCAGCCAGCGCGCCTTCTGCTCCGCCGTCCCGAACACCAAGATGGCGAGGCCGACGATGTCGATCGACAGAGTGTGAAAGATATCTGGTATCCCGTGCGCGATCAGCTCTTCTGTGAGTATCGCCTTATGCGTCATCGACTTGCCGAGGCCGCCGTACTCCGCCGGCCAGTTCACGGCTAGCCAGCCGCGCTCGCCGAGGCGCTGGTAGACATCCGGCAAGCCCGGCTCGGTATCCGGAGCGAGACTGAACGCGCACGACGCCTCGGCTCTGACCGACTCCTCGCAAAGCAGTTCGCACACGTCTCGCCTGAACTGGTGCTGGTCATCAGTGAGGCGCAGGTCCATGGGCTACCTCCGGTGCCTTCACCGCGCTGACGCTGCCAGGTCAAGGCAGTGCCGCATGGTCTTGGCCAGGTCATCGAGGTTGGGCTGGGCAAGCATGGTGTGGTGAGCGCCCGCGGTCAGGTAGTGCGTGAGGCCGGCCCTGGCGAGCGGCCGCCATTGCGGCTCGAGCGCGACGGGTGAGTCCGCCGCCTCGATCAGCGTGACCGGCACGTCGAAGGGAACGGGCCGGTAGCGCAGGTAGGCGCGGGCATTCGCGGTGAAGATCGCGAACCTGTGGCGCACCTCGTCCCTGACCGAGGCGGGCACCAGGCCAGCCTGCTCAAGCGCGGTTATGACGGTCTGCACCTGCTCGGCCGCCGGAAGCCGGCGCAGCGTGGCTAGGTCGGGCCTGGGCGGCGGCGCGCCTTGTATCGCGGCGACATCCTGAACGAAGTCATCGAGCATCTCGGCCTGGTCGGGCAGCTCGTCAAGCGCGGGCGGCAGGCCGGTATCGAGCAGCGCGAGCAACGCGACTTGCTCGCCGGCCGCTCGCAGCGTGAGCGCCATCTCGATGGCGATCACGCCGCCGATCGACCAGCCGCCGATCAGGTAAGGTCCATGCCGCCGCACCTGCCGGACGAGCCCGGCATAGGTAACGGCCAGCTCGCCGACCTGATCAACGGGCCGGCCCGTCCCGTACAAGCCCGGTGACTCGAGCCCGTAAACAGGCTGCTCGGTGCCGAGCAGCCGGGCGAGCGGCGCGTATGGCGCCGCCGATCCGCCCACGGCGTGCACGAGGAAGAACGGCAGCCGCGAGCCACCCGGGCGCAGCGGCAGCAGCGACGCATGGCCGGACGACCCGGCCGAAGCGGCCCGCCTGTCCCGCCTGTCCCGCAGCGCCTTCTCCATCAGCGCCCGGCGCTTGGCCTGGATCGACGCCTCCGCGCTGTCAGCCATCATCGGCCTCGAGCAGCCGGTCGAGTTCCTCTTCCGACAGCTGAGCGACCTGTGCCTGCAAGCTCTGCAGCTCAGCGTCATCGATGCCCGCGCGCATCTCCTCGTCGATCAGGTCGGCAAGCTGGTGCAGCAGCGGGTTGATGAATAGCTGGCGCGGGTCAAGCTCGATGTAGAACTCCTCCCGGAGCCGTGAGATCAGCTGAGTAGCCTGCAGCGAGCTGCCGCCGAGGGTGAAGAAATTGTTCTGCTGGCCGATCTTCTCCTCGGGCACGTCGAGCATGTCGGCCCAGATCTTGGCCAGCGTCCGCTGCGATGGCGTCGACGGCAGCAGCACGCCGCGATCGCCCGCCGCGGCTGGGTCGGGAAGCGCGCTGCGGTCCAGCTTGCGGCTGCTGTTCAGGGGCAGCTCGGCCAGCATGGTGAAGGTCGCGGGAATCATGTGCGGCGGAAGGCTGCCGGCCAGGTACTGCCGCAGCTCGGCCTCGTCGATGGCTGAGCCGGTCCGGTCGCCGACCACGTAGGCGTCCAGGCGCGGGCCGCCGCTCGCGTTCGCGACCACGACGGCGACCTGCCTGACGCCAGGGAAGGATGCGAGCGCGTGCTCGATCTCGCCCAGCTCGACCCGCAGGCCCCTGATCTTGACCTGCCGGTCGATGCGGCCGAGGAACTCAAGCTGGCCGCCAGCCAGCCAGCGGACCAGGTCACCGGTCCGGTACATGCGGCCGCCAGGCGCGCCGAACGGGCACGGCACGAAGCGCTCGGCCGTCATGCCTGGCTGGCCCAGGTAACCCCGCGCGAGCTGCGGGCCCGCCACGCACAGCTCTCCTGGCACGCCCGTCGGTGTCAGGCGACCGTGCGGGTCGACCACGTAGGCCCCAAGATTCGCCATTGCCCGCCCGATCGGCGGCGGCGCGGCAAGCGGCTCGGGCGGGCACTCGTAGTCGACGCACGCCACGGTCGCCTCGGTCGGGCCGTAGCCGTTGTGGAAGGCGCGCCGGCGCGTGCGCCAGCGGTTGACCAGCTCAGCGGGAAACGCCTCGATGCCCACGAAGAGCGCCCGCAGGTCATCTAGGCCGGCGTCATCGACCAGCGCGAGCACCGCGGGCGCGATGTCCGCGAGCGTCACCGCCTCACGGCGCATGAGGTCGGCGAGCGCGCCAGGGTCGTGCAGTACCCAGACCGGCGCGGCCACGCAGGTCGCCCCCCAGCAGAGCGCGGCGAAGACGTCGAACACGCTCACGTCGAAGGTCGGGTTGGCGAACTGGAGCACCCGGTCATCCGGGGTGATGCGGAAAAGCTCGTTGGCGGCGCCGGCGAAGTTCACCGCGGCGCGGTGCGGCACCATGACGCCCTTCGGCGTCCCAGTCGACCCCGACGTGTAGATCACGTAGGCGACGTCGTCAGGTCGCGCCGCGCATGGCGGCGGGGTGCCCGGCTTGCTGGCCAGCCGCGCCTGGTCACCCTCGTCGTCAAGGACAATCGCTGCGAACCCGGCCGGCAGCGAGCTGGCCAGCGCCGACGTGGTCACCACGACCTTGGCCGCGGCGTCTTCGAGCAGGAACGCGAGCCTGGCAGGCGGATGGGCCGGGTCGAGTGGCAGCCAGGCGCCGCCGGCCTTGATCGAGGCAAGCTCGACGGTAGGCACGTCCATGCCGCGCTGCAGCAAGAACGCGACCACCGCATCCGGTCCGACGTGGTAGTCGTCCTGAAGCAGCCTGGCCAGGCGGTTGGCCCGCGCGTCAAGCTCGCCGTAGCGCAGGTCAGCGCCTTCGAAGCGGACGGCGGGGTGTTCTGGCGCCCTGACGGCGTGATCATGCACGAGCTCGTGCAGCAGCCTGTCGCTGGTCCCGAAGTCGATCGGCGCCGGATTCCACTGCGTGAGCAAGGTAGCGCGCTCGGCTGGCGTCAGTATGTCGACCAGCGCGAGCGGTTGCGCCGGATGGTCGAGCACTGCCCGCACCGCCGTGAGAAAATGCTCGATAAAACGCTCGATGGTAGCCTGGTCGAATAGCGCGGTCGAGTATTCGGCCCAGATGAACGGCTTGCCGTCGGATCGCGCGTGCAGCTGGAAGCCTAGGTCGAATCGCGACGTGCCGACGTGCACGAGCAATTCTTCGACGCTCATCCCCTCGAACCTGAATTCCTGCATGATCTCGTCGGTCAGCAGGTTGAAGCTGAGCTGGAAGAGCGGGTTACGGCCAGGCACGCGCTCGGGCTGGACCGCCTCGACCACCATGCCGAACGGCACGTCCTGCTTACCGAGCAGGTCGAGCATCAGGTTGTTGCACCGGTGCAGCAGGTCGCTGACCGTCACGGATTCCGTGAGCTTCGCACGTACCACGAGGGTGTTGGTGAAGAAGCCAACAACGGGCTCGATCTCGCGGCGGGTGCGCCCGGAGAACACGGAGCCGAATGCGACGTCATCCTTGCCCGTCCACCGTGCCAGCACGATGAAAAGCGCGGTGACGAATAGCGCGAGCAACGAGACGTTCTCGGCGCCGGCGTAGTCCCTGGCTCGCTGCAGCAGCTCAGCCGATATGGGGTAGTTGAAATCGTTGCCCTGGGCCGATGGTGATCCGGACGGCCGCTGCCTGTCAGTGGGGAAGTCCATGTCCGCCAGGCCGTCGACGGCCTCGCGCCAGTAGCCTAGCTGGCGATCGAGTACCTCACCGCTCAGGTAGCGCTGCTGCCAGACCGCGTAATCGACCGGCGCCACCTCGGGCATGGGTAGCTCGGCGGGCTGGCCAGCGCGCGCCAGCCGGTAAAGCTCAGCCAGATCGCGCATGATGATGCCGGTCGACCAGCCGTCCGAGATGATGTGATGGTTGACGATGACGAACAGGTGATCATCGTCACCGAGCTTGGCCAGCCAGAACCGCAGCAGCGGGCCGGCACTCAGGTCGAAGGGCCTGCGGATCTGCTCGGTGACCAGCTCAAGCGCCTCCTCCCACCGGACTTGTTCCGGCCGGGATGTCAGGTCGTCGATCTCAAGCGATGCCTCGCCAGGCTCGTCGACGATCTGGAACGGGACTCCCCGCTCAGAGCCGAACCTGGTGCGCAGGCTCTCATGCCGCTTGATCAGGCCACGCAGCGCCGCACGGAGGGCTGTCACGTCAAGCGGGCCGCGCAGCCGGAGCGTGAACTCCACGTTGTATACCGGTATGGCAGGTTCGAGCTGGTGCAGGAACCACAGGTAGCGCTGCTGCAGCGTGACCGGCAGCATGCCGACCCTCGGCACCGGCACGATCCGGTCACGCTGCGCCAGTTCCGCGCGCCGCTGGCGCAGCTTCATGTCCAGCAGCGCGGCCCTGGCCTCCGATAGCGCGTCGCCGTCACCGCCGACTTGCTGCTTGCGCTGATCCATCGAGACTCCCCTTAGCACTCATCTCGGTGACCGGCCATGCGCGCTCAGCCCAGATCGGTGATGAGGTCATCGAGCCTGGCGAGCACGCGGGCCTGGTCGCCCTGCAGCGCGCTGACCCGCCGGCGCAGCCTGACCTGCGACACGTCGCCGGATGGGGTCAGCGCGGACATGATCCTGATCGCGGTCCAGTGGTGCGCTATCCGCTCGACGTCGCGCCCGGCCTCGGCGAAGGCAGGAATCTGCGTGGTCTTGGCGGCGAGGGCGAGCCAGTCCGCGTGCAGTGCGGTGTTGGCCAGCACCGCGCCAGCGACGAGGAAGAGCTCGTCCCTGATGTTCTCGCCGCCGGCCAGCCGGCCGGTGACGTCGTCGAGGTAGAGCGCCTGGCCGATCATGCCCGCGTATCCGTTGTGGTTGCCCTTGTCGTTGCCGCCGGCCCAGAATCCGTCCAGGTTCCTGCGGATCGTGCGGGTGATCGTGTCCAGGTCGAAGGGCGGGAACGCGGCCGTGTCCACCTCGACCTCGAGCCAGCGGTTGCGGAGCGGGTTGTCGGTGAAGAACATGTCGCGGTCGTGCAGCTGCGGGTTGCCAGAGTCGCGCGCCGCGGTCAGCTCGGCGATGGTGATCTCGCCGTTGAACTTCGGCGGCACCGCATCGAGTACCGTGGCCGTGCCGCGCGCCTCGTCGAAGCCATAGAGCACGACCATGTGGTTGGTGTGCACGTCCTGGTAGGCCGGCCGGAAAGGCAGGTAGAAGTTGTCCGCGGCGACCACGACGGGCTTGCCTGACAGCACCACGTCACGTGCTTGCATCCAGCCCTGCTCGGCGTCCGCGGGCTCGTGCCACGCCGAGCGCACCGGATGATAGGGGGCCATCGCCTCGTACAACGAGACGCCGGGCGGGCACGGGTAGTAGTACTCTTCGCGCCGCAGGTCCTCGGGCCAGTGCCGGAATCCCCAGGCGGCGCCGAGCGTCTCGAGCACCGGAGCGCAGTGGTACGCGAGCATGGTCGCCGCGCTGGTCCACAAGCAGCCGACTAGGTCGTGCCGCCATGAGATGACGCCGTCTATGAGCCACCGGGTCGGGCTCGACTGACCCGGGTGGCTAGCCACGCTCACGTCTGGCCTCCCTGAAGGACGGCGGTCATCAGGCTAAGCGCGAAAATATGGATCGCCGGATTGTCAGGCAACCGGAGCGCGGCCAGTTCAGTGAGCCTGGGCACGGGGACCCGGCAGCACCAGATCGCGGGCCCCATCCGCCGCTGCACGTGCCGCGGGTAGTGCAGGCAGGTGCACCGCAGGCAGTGCTGCTCGCCGAAGTGCGCCGGGGTCTCCGCCCAGAAGTCAGAGACCCGCAGCCACTCGGGGTCTGCTGACCCATCGGCGTAATGCAGGTAAAGGAAGTCCTCGCTGCGCCGTTCAGCCGCGCCGAGCAGGTAGATCCAGTCGTATCGCCCGTGCGGCAGGTCGATCAGCTGACCCGAGCAGCGGAAGTTATCTTTGCCGCTGACACTGGGCGCGGGGAACAGGAACGGTATTCCACCGATCCTGGTTATATTGCCAGGAGGTGGTAATTCTTCCGCAGGAAACGAATTGAACCAGATATTGAACTCTCCGGAGCCCAAGTCCGTCTCGCCGGTTATGCCGAGATTGTCGAAGTAACTTGCTAGATCGACCGGTAAGACGGTTGGTGCCGATACGTCTTGTGCGGGGGTGGCCGTCACCGAATTCCTCGCTCTCTTCCGGGGTCCAGCATCGCGGTGTCCGATTCGCAGCCCTCATCCTAAGCTGCTGGCGCGTTCGAGCGGAAGCGTTCCTGCGGAAGACGCCGGGCGCCGCCGGGCGCCCCCTCATGCCGCTGTCCGGGGCTAAGGCCGGATCAGCTTGAGCCGAAGGGCGGACCAGGTTTCGTCGAGCGAGACCTGCCGGACCGGATCCAGGCCGGCCGCTGGCACGAGTTCCCTGATGATGTCGCGATTGAGATCAGTCCCGAGCTGGCGGGCCTTGGGGTACGCGAGCCAGGGGGTTCCGCTTCGCCCGGCGACACCGGCCAGCACAGGCAACTGTGCTTCAAGCGCGGCCCGGTCCCTGGCGAAGACGAGCACCACGTCCGCGACTGTCGCGCCGGCCCGTGGCGCCGCGACGGCAACGTCTGGGCCCGGCCCGACGATCGCGATCCGCTGGCCTGGCCTGATCTGCAGCTTCGCATCAAGCGCGGACATTCAGCGACCTCCATGGTTTGGCTCGGCACGCTGCGACACGATGGTAGCCGCAATGCCCAGGAACGACTTGTCCGGCCGGCTAACCCCGCACCCGCCAGGCCGATCACGACGAAGGCGCTCTTGCCGCGCCCCCCGCGCGCGCTGATAGATTCGCCTCCCGCCGCTCACGATGAGCCAGGGCCATCCCATAGCTCACTTGTTTCCCTTGTTTCCCTCACGTCACACACCTTGATCGTTCTTGCCTGATGAATGGCGGATCGGTCCGGTCATCCCGGGTGAAGGGCCCATTCACCCGCTCGCAAGCTTGCCGGAGCAAGCCGACTTCATCGCCCTTACCTGCGGCGGGGCGAGCCTATATGCTGGGCCGACCATGACCGCCACTGATGGCCCACCCACGCGAGTGCGCACGAGCCGGATCAACCCGGCTCCGATCGGCGCGCTGGCCTGCGGAATCGGCCAGCTCGGCGGTCTCCTCTTCCGCTAGGGCGCAAGCGATGCCGACTGCCGACGGCGGCCGCGAGCACCAGGCGGCGCTGCCGCCGCAGGTATCTGGCGCATGGCCGCTCCTCGGGCATGCGCCGCAGTTCCTACATGATCAGCGGCGGCTGATGGAGCGCGGGCACGCAGAGCACGGCGAGGTCTTCCGGATGCGCCTGGGCCGCCGCCCTGCCGTAGTCCTGCTGGGCCCGGAACTGGCCCGGTGGGCCTTCAAGGAGACTGACCACAGCCTGCTGATCGGCCCCAGTCTCGCCTTCACCATCGAGTTGTTCGGACCGGACCTGTACTACCTTGCCGAACCGCAGGAGTACCAGCGTCAGCGCGAGACCGTGCTGCCTTTGTTCCGGGGCACGATGGCCGCGGCCCACCTGACCATCATGGAGCGCCGCTGCGCGGAGTTCACGTCCCGCCTGGGCGATGAAGGCACCTTCGACCTGCCGCGCGAGATGAACGACCTAGTGCTCGGGGTCATCATGGAGGCATTGCTCGGCGCCGACTTCGCCGGCCAGATGCCACCGACCGTTACCAGCGACTTCCGCTCGTTCATTCGCGGCGTCGATCCGATCACGCCCGCCTGGGTACCCGCTCCGCACCTGCTGCGCGCCAGGCGCGCGCGTGACCGGCTGCGCGCCGCCGTCGGCGAGCTGATCCGGGCCAGGCGCCGCAATCCGGTCGATCCGCCTGACTTCTTCCAGGCGCTAGCCTCGGCCCGAGGATCCGACGGCGAACTGATCACCGAGACGCGGGTCGTCCAGCTGGCGATGAGCCTGGTGTTCGCCGGGCACGACAGCACCACCGGCCATCTCGCCTGGACCGTGATCGACGTGTTGCAGCATCCGGATGAGCTCGCCAAGATCCTCGCCGAGCAGCGCGATGTCCTGGCCGGCCGAGCAGCGCTCGACCTAGCGGCCGTGCACCGCCTGGCCTGCCTGGACCGGGCGCTTCGCGAGACCATGCGGCTGCACCCGGTCGCCCCGGTGCTGCTCCGCCGCGCCATGCGGCCCATCGAGCTTCGCGGCCACGTCATCCCCGAAGGCGCCGACGTCTACCTCGCTCCGATCTTGTCCCACCGCCTGCCAGGCCTGTTCGACGATCCGGCGAGTTACCACCCCGACCGGTACCTGGCACATCCCGAGCTGGCCGGTTACCTGCACGGATTCGGCGGCGGATCACACCGGTGCCTGGGTGAGCACTTCGCCGGCATGCTCGGGCAAGTGACGCTGACCCGGCTGTTCCAGCAGTTCGACCTGGCCTTGGTCGATCCGCGCCCGGCACCAGTGCGAACCCCCGCCTTCAAGGGCCCGCGATCACCGTGCCGGATCCGCTACCGGCGCAAGAACAACCTGACCGGCCCGGCTGACTGACCCGGCGGTGGCACCGGATGAATGTCACATTGACCCGGAACAATCGGACCAGGATGCCATTCATTCGGCGATAACGATCAAGGGCTGTGAGACAAGGTGATCAAGTGATCCGTGTGGCGTTTGCGCTCGGGTCGGCTCAGCGAATCCCCGACGCCTATGTTCGGGTGGCGCTTCATTCCGCCCGGGTACTTGTTCGAGCCGCCCACGATGACTACCCGGACCACCCAACCCCAAGATCAACTTTAGCGAGGTGGCTTGACGTAGGACCGCGCGCTTGCCGCGCGATGGAGCCGGGGACAGGACAGGCGGGGGTGGTGGCCGGAGCCGTCGGCCTGTTCGGCTGCGGTGGCTACGCTGTCTTCTGCTCGAGGGCATCGCCCTTGCCGGGCGCCGTGCTGGCCGGGAAGCGATGCCGGCCGGGTCTCCGCTCGGATTGGTCGGACAGGGCCACGAGTTGTTCTTCGAGCTTTTGCAGCTCGCGGCGGACCACCGGATGCTCCGCCGTGCCCAGGCGCCACAGTCGCCTGCGCAGGCGAGTGATAGCGGTGACCGTCGCGGCGACCTCGGCGTCCGCCTGCGGGCCGCCCTGGGCGCCGCCCGCGGCCTGGCGGCTCACCGGGGATTCCCTTGGTCGCTGGGGGCGCGGCCGGCCGGCCCGTGCGGGCCTGGCGGGC
>JASIBM010000632.1 GCA_030045175.1 Streptosporangiaceae bacterium
TCGGCGAAGGCGCCCATCACATCGTCAGGCGCCGTCAGCACCATCTGGACCGCTCCCGTTTCCGGGTTGAACCAGAGCAGCGAGTTGCTACCCGGGCAACCGGTCTGCGCCTGCACGAGGAGCCTGGGCCCGTACGCGGTGACGATGTCATTGTTGTTGCCGTTGACCCCCGGGATGCTGATCACCCTCAGCGAGCCATCTGGCGCCTGCCGCGCGATGAAGACCGTACCGCACGGGCCTAGTGCCTGCAGGTACAGGCCACTGGGCAGCCGCCACGCGCCGATGTCGCCGAACGGGTCGGCGCCGTGCCCGTCGCGCTGCGGCGTCAGCGCCGTCGCCGCGCCACCGCCGGCCGGGATCAGCCACAGCCGGAACGCCAGGCTGCCCTTCGCCATGCAGCGGGCCAGGATCGCGGCGGAGTTCCACCAGCGCACCGGCGTGCAGCCGCCCGCTCCCGCCTGGCCGGGAACCGGCAGGCTGCGGATAACGCCTCCGGCGTTGCTCACCAAGGTCAGCCCTCCGGTGGCCGAGACCGCCAGCGTGGTCCCGTCGGGCGACTCGACCGCGCTGAGGTTCGTGCCCGTGGTCAGCACGGCTTGCAGCTGACCGCTCAGGTTAAGCCTGACGAGCCTGGTCCGCTGCAGGCCG
This sequence comes from Streptosporangiaceae bacterium, assembly GCA_030045175.1. Classification (GTDB taxonomy): domain Bacteria; phylum Actinomycetota; class Actinomycetes; order Streptosporangiales; family Streptosporangiaceae; genus Chersky-822. The sequence continues at coordinate 649 of JASIBM010000632.1, forward strand.
AGGGTGGCAAGGACGTTCAGGCCGTCCGGCTTGGTGTAGCCGATGACATTCTCGTTCGTGGCGAGCTTGACCGCGCTGATCGCGCCGGTGGCCAGCGTGACCTGCACCAGTTGCCACGGCCCGTGCGGCTCTGGCTGGATCAGCAGCGCCCGCGCCTTGTCGCCCGACCAGCCGACCAGTTGCGGCTGCAGCGCCACGCCGCGACCGCGCCACTGGTACAGCGTGTACCGGCCGCCACGCGGGTCGACCAGGTAGAGCGTGACTGGCCCGGTCACGGCGTGCCTGGCCTGCTGCGGCACCGTGCTTGCCGAGTACTCGGCCAGCGCCCAGCCCGGGCCTACCGATCGCCAGGGAACCTGCGCGCGGGTACCTGCCTGCCCGGCGCCAAGGCCGGCGCCGCGCGCCGACCCGACCCCGGCGCGCAGATCGCTCCCAGCCGGCGTCCCGCACGCGCTCGCGGCCCCGGCGGCGAGCGTGACAAGCGCGGCAAGGACGGTCGTCCCCGAGCGCATGCGTTGAAATCCGGTCTTCATTGCCTTTCCCTTCCGCCAATGCGCGGGCCATCGCGTTCGGCCTGCGCCGTGAAGACGACGCAGGCCGCGGCAGGGTTATGGGGAGGCCTCCCCTCGGAGCGGGCCCAGCCTGACTCAGCCAGGCTGGCCGCTTACCGCGGGCAGCACGTCGCGCAGCCATGCGCTAACCGCGCTGGCGATCGCCTGCGGCTGGCGCGAGAGCGCATGCGCCTGGCCAGGCAGGACGATCAGGCGGTCCACGTCAGCGGCGTCTGGCACCCCGAACGGGTCGTGGTCGCCGTTGATGACGAGCACAGGCACCCCGGCCGAGCGCAACTCCGGCGCGCGGGAGCGTTCTGGCACGTCGGCCTTGCCCGGCGGGTGCAGGGGGAAGGCCAGCGCGACGACGGCCACCGCCCCGACCGCGAGCGCTGTGCGGCAGGCGAGCCTCGCGCCGTTGCTCCGGCCGCCCTGCACCAGCGGGATGCCAGGGTAACGCGATCGCAGCGCGCTGATCACCTCCTGCCACGCCGCGTCCTGCCTGGCGGGCGACCCGGGTGCCCGCGCGCCGCCCGCCCGGTAGGGCTGGGTCACCCGCGCCACCGCCGCGCCCGCATCCAGCCCTGCCTGCCTGACGGCGAGCAGATCGGCGCTGGCGACCCCGCCGCCCGCCCCGTGGGTCAGGACCAGCAGGAAGGCGGGCCGGGCAGGCTCGTCAAGCTCAGCGAGCGCGCGGCCAAAGGCGGTCGGAACCTGCATGCGCAGAACACTAGCCAGCCCGCAGGCGAGGGATCCGTGTTATCGCCGTGTTAGCCGGATGTTAGCGGCATGCGGCACGCTTGCCGCAGCGGCCAGTCCCTGGGTGCTTGTCCGCCGATCTTCGGGCGGACCGCCTGCCAGGCGCCGCGAATGTGCCGTTAGCACCTGAGGTCCTGGAGGTGGGGCGCGTAAACGACAGCCAGATAACATCAGCGCCGTCGGCGAAAGGAAGCTGTTACTGATGAAGAAAGTCCGATACGCGATCGGTGCGCTAGGCGCCGCGCCTGCCGTCGCGCTCATGATGCCAGCAGCCAATGCGGCGAACGCGGCGAACGCGACCGCTGGCGCCGCGCATGCGGGGAAGACCGTCAAGTTCGTCTCGCTGGCCCACGTTAAAGGGGCGCCGCTGGCCACGAGCTGCGACGTGGATCACACGCACAACAGCTCATCCGGAATGCGCGGGTACATCAGCTACGACCCGGTAAGCGGCTGCATAGGCTTCGTCGAAGGACATCGCTACAATAGTGATCATGTCAGCCGGCAAATGAGGGTGCGCTTCTACCGGTCCGGCACAGTTGGTCCAGCCAGTACCTATTACCGGAACGGTGTTATACACAGCGGAAACGATTCGATCACCTACAAGTGGTCACCGAATGTTGCGGTCGGTGTCACGATGGTATGTGAGGCAATCGTCTCCGATCCATTCCATGGTGTAGTCGCCGGGCCTCTCTGCCAGACGACCGGGTTCTAGCTCGTCATACCAGGCGGGTTCTGCAGGTGACCGCGCCGACGTCGGCGCGGTCACTGACCGCAGCGACCAGCCCCCGGCCCGCTCGCCAGTCTCCTCGCGGACTACCTGCCGGGCGCGCCGCGAGCGTGCCACCAGAGCCAAGAGAGTTAGGCATATAGCGAATAACTGTCACTACCCGCCAGCGAAAGGAAGGTACCAGTGAAGAAAGTTCGTTACGCGGCCGGCGCGATCGGCGCCCTCGGCATGCTGCCAGCGACCGGACTGGCAGCGCATGCCGCGACCGCAGCCACGATCAAGCCCTCGGCTACCACAGGCAAGTCCGTCCGGCTGCTCCCCCGCGCCGCGCTCACGGTCACCTGCGACTCAAAGCACAAGCACACCAGCTCGGCCAATATACGCGGGTACATCAGTTACGACTCACCTACTGGCTGCGTAGGATTCGTCCAGGTGCATCGCTACAACGGCCATCCCACGCACGAGCTAGCCAGGCTACGCTTTTACAGCCCCGATCACTCCGGGGGCCCGGCCCTCACCTGGTACATACCCGGAACCATAAATGCCGGTAACAACTCGATCCTCTTCAAGTCCTCACCCAATATTTACAGTGTCACGATGGTATGCGAGGAGATCGTTCACTCAAGCACGAACCATGATCCAGTCTCCGGGATCAGCCCTGTCTGCCAGACGACCGGGTTCTAGCTCGCGCTGGCTGCAGCGACATCACCGTCAGTGAAAGGATCTGCTGCTGATGAAGAAGGTTCGATACGCCATCGGCGCGCTGGGCGCCGCGCCGGCCATCGCGTTCATGACGCCAACGGCGCACGCGGCGAGCGCGGCCACCGGCGCCGCCAATACCGGGAAGGCCGGCAAGTCCGTCTCGCTGATCCACGCCAAGATGGCGCAGCCGGACGTCACTTGCGGCACGAGCAAGTTCGCGAGGTCCAGCTCGAGCCGGCACAATTTCTCGGCCCGCGTGGATTACCAGGGAAGCGGCTGCATTGCCATCGTGTCGGGTTCACTCAGCGTTAAAGTGACTGGCCTGCAGATGAGGGTCCGGCTTTATTCGATTCATGGCACTCGAACTCACCAGTACCTCGATGATCATACGTACTACAATATTTACGGGTCCCCGGGCTGGAGTATTATGCCCAACGTTCACGCCCACCAGGCTTGCGAGGCCCTCGTGCTCGACGGCACCACAAGCTCGGTCGAGTTCGGCCCGATCTGCGAGACCTTCTGATCGGATAAAGGTCGAGATAGCGAGGGTTCTCGCGGCCTTGGCGTGCGCGAGGCCTCACCGGCTGGCCACCCACCCGGCTGACGGCCTCGCGCCGCCGCGGTACCCGCCCGTCGGGTCCGCGCGTCGGCGCCCTCGCCGCGCCGCGGAACGCTTGCGATCGAGTGCCTGCTAGCTCGGGTTCGGGGACCGGACCGGGAGCCAGCGCGACAAGCAATCGGCGCCTGGCCGAGCTCGCGCCATCTAGCATGGGTACCATTGGCGGGCATTTTAGGCAGAGATAGATAATACTTGTTAAAACAGTTCTCTAGTAGGCTGAGGAGTGATACGTGATAGCTGGAGACGCCGCTGGCGACGTGGCGGGCGCGCTGAGCGTACTGGAGCACGCACCCACCGTAGCCGGGAAGGCCGGAACGTTCGCAGACCCGGTATTCGTGTTGTGCAACGGGCGGTCAGGGTCGACGCTGCTGCGGTTCCTGCTTGACGCGCACCCCGAGCTCGCATGCCCGCCGGAGACGAACCTGCCGGGGTTGTGCGTGCAGCTCGCAACCGTGTGGTCGCTGATCGAGGGCGCGCCGTTGTCGGCGAACCGGGGCGATGAGCCGCCGGAGATCCCCGAGCCGGCGATCGCCGGGGTGCGGGAAACGATGGACCGGATGGTCGGGTCGTACCTGACGCGGCGGGGCAAGCGGCGGTACTGCGACAAGAGCCTGGGCACGGCGCGCTACGCGCCACTGCTGATGCGCGTCTACCCGCAGGCGCAATTCATTTGCCTGTTCCGGCACCCAATGGACGTGATCGCCTCTGGGGCTGAGGCATGCCCGTGGGGGCTGAACGGGTACGGGTTTGACCCGTACATCGCGGCGACGCCGGGAAACGCGGTCATGGCGCTGGCAAATTTCTGGGCCGACAACGTGCGGACGACGCTGGCGGCCGAGGAGCGTTTCGCCGATCAGTGCTTCCGGCTGCGATATGAGGACCTGGTCTCCGATCCCGAGGCGGTGGCGGCGGACCTGTTCGAGTTCCTTGGGGTCGCCCCGGCACCGGGAATCTCTCAGGACTGCTTCTCAGCCGAGCGGGAGCGGTTCGGTCCGGCCGACTACAAGATCTGGTACACCTCGAAGGTCAGCGACGACTCGGTAGGGCGTGGCTGGTCGGTGCCAATGGGCATGATCGCACCACAGCTACTCGAGGTGATCAACGAGATGGCCGGCCGGCTGGGCTACCTGGCCGTCGATGGCGAGTGGGGCACCACCGAGCCGCCCGGGGACCTGCGCGTGCCGGTCACCAC
>JASIBM010000633.1 GCA_030045175.1 Streptosporangiaceae bacterium
TCGAGATCGACCCGGCGCCCGCGCTGGCCAAAGAACGGAATGCCACCGCCAACCAGCACCGGGTAGACCCTGGCCCGGTACTCGTCGATCAGGCCCAGCGCGGCCGCCTCGGCGGCGAGAGCCGCGCCGCCAATCGCGATGTCGCCCTCCGCCGGCTCGGCTCGCAACCGCTCGATCTCCTCCGCGAGGCCGCCGCAGGCCAGGCGGGCATTGCCCTGCACCGCCGGCAGCGTGGCGGAGAACACCACCTTGGGGAGCGGCTTCCAGATGGCGGCCCACTCGAGCATCGAGTCGCCGAGCGATGGATCCTGGTCGGCGGTCTCCCAGTACAGCATCGTCTCGTAGAGCCGTCGTCCCAGCAGGTGGACGCCGACCTGCCGGATCTCGTCGGTGACGAAGCGAAAGACCTCCTCGTCGGGCGCCGTCCAGCCGAAGTCGCCGTCCGGCCCGGCGATGTAGCCGTCAAGCGAGACGCCCATCGAGTAGGTCACGCTGCGCATTAGAAACCCTCCCCAGCAACGGGTTCGACGGTATGGGCCTAGCCATGACCATGATCGCGGTCGTTTGTCAGCTGCCACAACTGAAAATGGTCCACGATCATGGCTCTCAGGCTGCGCACTGACGTGCGAGTTTGCCCCTCGTGAGGCGCGAGATGTGCGCACTAGGCGCTAGGGCCAGAGCGCGGTGGCCGCAAACGGGCGGCCCAGTCGGTTCGCAGCAGCACGCATACCGTGAACGGCGCGTCGTCCTGCTCGTCGTCAGCGCCGTCAACTATGCCGCGGCTTCGGATCTCCCCTGCGTACCGCATGCCGATCCGCTCCATCACGGCACGAGACCGCACGTTGTGACGGACTGTGCACGACACCACCGCTCGCGCTCCAAGGACGTCGAACGCGAACGCCAGGCCGGCGCTGCCGATCTCAGACGCGTAACCCCGCCCCCAGAACTCGCGCCGCAGCGCCCAGCCGATCTCCAGCCAGTTCGCATGGGCAACGAATGGACGGCGATTCTCATGCGCTACCTGCACCCACGGCTCTGACGGAAGAAATGCGTAGATCTGGCCCCAGTCGTCATCGACTGGGGTGCGCGACAATCCGCCGCGACCGACCAGCTCGCCGCTGACGCGGTCGTAGGCCATCCACTTGTGAACACCGTGCAAGCGCCACGAGTCGCCCATGAACCTCGCCCGCTGCTCTGCCTGCGCAAGCGTCGGCCTGTCGTTGCCGTACCAGTACGACACCTCGGCATCGCTATGCACCCGCCACAGGTCAGCCGCGCTGGCCAAGCCGACTGGCTCAAGCCGCAGGTGCGTCGTGATGCGGCAGCCACTGGCGAGCGGCGCGTCTTTCGCGCCACGCAGCGTCCCACGAGGACGACCAGGCTGCATATGACCATGATCGCGGTCGTTTGTCAGCTACCACAACTGAAAATGGTCCACGATCATGGATCTCAGGCTGCGCACGGCCCGGGGTTACTCCCCGGGCCGACGGACTGGTGCGCGCTGGTGACATTTGGAACAGTATGCGGCAAGGTACAGCCGCGACGATGAGTAGCCTAACTATTTATTTCGTGCAATCCAGTATCACTTCTAGCACGAGCGGGTCGTGCGAGATGAATATAGCGTCGTACACGCTGCACTCGGACTGCGTGTAACCCGCGTTCTCGGCGAGGGTTAGAGCGACGCTGTATGCCCAGTCGTATGTGGGTCCTTCGCCGGCGAAGTATTGCCCGGTCGCGGAGCTTACCGCAGGTACGCCATGGGGAGTAGCTGCCGAGGCCACGCCGGTCCAGGTTCCGCAGATTCCTAGCAGGCTAGCGACAAGGAAGGCCGCGCCGGCAGCACGTCGTACTTGCGAGAGCATGGATCCTCCAAGTTTGTCCCGATTCGCTCATTGCGAATTAGTCCGCTACACAATGATAGCAAAGCCACGGATATTGGCCAGGCCTCACCTTTCGTGATCATGGCTGTCCGTAACAAATTCAAATCTGGAAGATTCGGACCTCCCTGGCCGATGTCGCACCCGCTCATGCCGATGACAGGCACCGGCAAGAATGCCGCGGCCGGGGATGGCAGCGTCGGCCGGCGCCGCTTCGAGGGCTGCGGTGCCGCGTTCAGCCTCGGGGAGCCTCCGCGGCCTTCACCAGGCCAGCCACGATGACCGGGTACAGGTTACGCAGCGACCGGTACACCAGGCGGCCCAGGATGGTCCGGTCCCACGATGCGCCCCAGCGGATGAGGGTGCCTTCGGGTGCCGGGGTCAGCGTGACCTCGGCCCGGTAATTGCGCACCGGGATGCCGCGCAGGACGGTGTAGGCCAGCCGCTTGCCAGGCTCGACGTCGAGGATCTCCTCAATCGAGACGGGGTACCGGAACCCGTACCGCTTTGACCCCTCCAGCCAGTAGACGGCGCCCTTGCCGTTCGCGGCCGCGTCGCCCTCGCTCCGGTAGCCGGCCTTGCGCCATGGTCCCCACTGCGGGTACACCATGACGTCGCTGAGCAAGGACCAGACGACCTCGGGCGGCACATGGGCAGTCTGCTCCGCCGCAGCTTCCACCTTGCGCATAGACAGGTTCTACCGTTCGCCGGCAAGACCGCACAAGAGCAATCAGATCATCGACGCCACATCCGCTCATTCCGCGATGAGGCGCGCCGCGCCGGTAGCATCAGCCAGAACGCCAGAAATCGGTGATCCGGGCGATCGGGCCACCCTCACCGAGCCGGAAGAAGCACGAGCCGGGCGCGGCGGCTGGCTAGGCGTGCGGTATGAACGTGGTCTGGCAGCTGCCGGTCCGGTGGTGCCGCGAGACGTAGACATCGACGACGACCTGGTAGCCAGGGGTCGCGCCGCTAATGTAGTACCCACAGCAGGCGTCATCAAGCGACTGGCGTTACCTCGTTCGCACGGAAATGCCGAAGCCCTGATTACATACTCGGCGGCCCGGTCCAGGCAAGCTGGGCTTGACACCGCTAGATGTTGCCGTTGAGGTTGGCTTCATGGCGTACCTATCCCTGGCGTTGGGCGTGGCGGCGTCGGCGCTCAGCATCATTGCCCTGGT
>JASIBM010000634.1 GCA_030045175.1 Streptosporangiaceae bacterium
GCGGGAAGGCAGGGCGGGCGTCCAGGACGAGGCGAGCCAACTCGCCGCGTTCGCGCTGGCCAGGGCCGACCGTGCTGGCCCTGGGGGACGACCCCCAGGAACCCCCGGCGGTGCTGGCCCGGGGGGACGACCCCCAGGAACCCCCGGCGACGCTGGCCCGGGGGGGCGGCCCGCCGGAACCGTCGGCGGCGCAGACCCGGGGGGACACTCTGCGGGCCGGGGGCAGCTCCCGAGCCCCCGATGGGCCGCAGCCCCCGGCCGTGCTGGCCCGGGGTGGCACTCTGCTGGCGGGGAGCAGCAGGCGGGTCCCCGATGGCCCGGAACCCCCCTTGGAGCTGGCGCATCTGGCCGGTGGCTCGACATTTGCGCTGGCCCTGGTGGCAAGGCGCGCTTGCTCGGCGGGCTGGCAGCCGAGCGTGGCGCCGTGCTGCTCGCCAGCGACGGGCGCGAACACCGCGCGCGGCTGGCCGGGAAGGCGGTCGGGGCGATCAAGGCCGCCCGCGCGATCACGGCCGATGGCACGGCTCCGGCCTGGCGTCCAGGCACGTTCGACCGCGTGCTCGCCGACGTCCCTTGCTCTGGCCTGGGGAGCTTGCGGCGGCGGCCGGAGATCCGCTGGCGCAGGAAACCCGAGGACCTGGCCGGTCTCGCTGACCTGCAAGCCGGGTTGCTTGCTGCGGCGCTCGAATCCGCGGCTCCCGGCGGCGTCGTGGCTTACGTGACGTGCTCGCCGCACGTCTGCGAGACCAGGCAGATAGTCGGCGCGGTGCTAGAGAGTCGCACCGACGTGCTGGTGCTTGACGCGCCTGCGGTCCTTTCCGAGGTTCCCGACCTGCGCTGTCCGGCGCCGTTCGAGCGATACGCGCAGTTCTGGCCACATCGGCACGGCACGGACGCCATATTCGTGGCGCTGCTTGGCGTGCCCGCTTGACCTGCGCGTGACCCGGTGAGCGCGCAGCGTCGGCGCGCCAGAGCGCGGCCTGCGGCGGGTGTCCCTGCGGATCGCCGCACGGGACGGCATGGGCCTACGGGACACGCCCCAGCGCCCGGCCGCGACTCGACTTGATCCGCCGCGCGCCGATGTCGGCTCGCTGGCCCTGGGAATACCCGTCGCGGTAGCCGCCACCGCTATAGGTGACCCTCGCTGTGCGGGTCACCGGATAGGCCTGCCTGACCTGCTCGCGGATGATGAGTGAGCGATCGGCGAGCACGAGGGCGGTGCGCTCGCCGCTCGGCGCATCCTGCGCCGTGGCTGCGGTGACCGCCACTTGCTCGGCCTCGCGCACCCGCGCGATGACGGCGGTCGCGAAGCCAAGCAGCCAGCTTCGGCGCCACGCGCGCGGGCTGCCATTCCAGTCGGGGACGCGCGCGCTCGCGAGGCCGTGCCACATCTGGATGAGCACGGACGTGTAGAGCACGTCGGTGCGATCGATGTCGGAGGCGAAGCCGAAGACGTGCACCCGGCTGCCAGGGCGAGATCCACCGAGCAATATGCACTGGCACCGCAGGGCCGCAGCGAGCCCGCATAGCAGGTGCGCCTTCTCCCGCGCCCATGGGTTGTCGATGTCCAGGATCCGGTTGGCCGGCCGATCGGTGTCCGGCCGATCCGCGGCGAGCAGCGCCCGGTCGATGCCGTACTTGGCCATCAGCTCCGCGGCCTTGGCCGTGAGCGCTTGGGCCTCGGCTGGGGTCACGCCCTCTGCCTCGGCCTTCACGAGCAGCTTGCGCACCCGTTCGAGCAGCCCTTCTGGCGCCTCGGTCGCTAGCACATGGCCTCCTCGGGTCGGCGATCGAATACCTGAGCGAACCTAGCGGAGAGGTACGACAAGAATCCCGGCCGCGCCGCGCCGCGCGGGCGAGCCGAGATCAGCCTTGAAGGGGGGCGACCCGACGCTGGCCGCCGCTCGTAGACTGCCCAATGATGACAACGCAGATCTTCCCGAGCCTGCTCGCAGCCGACTTCGCCAGGCTGGCCGACGAGGCAGCGGTCGTCGCCGACGTGGCCGACTGGTTGCACGTCGACGTGATGGACGCACATTTCGTGCCAAACCTCACAATCGGTCTGCCTGTGGTGAGCGCGTTGCTGAAGTACGCCACGCTGCCACTCGACTGCCACCTGATGATTTCAGACCCCGATCGCTGGGCGCCGGATTACGCGCGGGCAGGCGCGCAGAATGTGACCATCCACGCCGAAGCGGCGACGGCTCCGGTCCGGACGTTGCGATCGATCAGGGCGGCTGGCGCACGGGCTGGACTGGCGATCAACCCAGCGACGCCGGTTGAGCCCTACGGCGACCTGCTGCCTGAGATAGACATGCTGCTCGTCATGACCATCGAGCCAGGATTCGGTGGCCAGCCGTTCCTCGACGTCACCCTGCCGAAAATCGCCCGAGCACGTGAGCTGATCGCGCGCCATGGTGGCGAAGTCTGGCTGCAAGTCGACGGGGGGGTCAGCGAGGAGACGATCGGGCGCTGCGCGGAGGCAGGAGCTGACGTCTTCGTGGCAGGGACGGCCGTGTTCGGCGCGCAGGATCCGGCGGCTGCGGTGCGGCACCTGAGGTCGACCGCGGACGCGGCCTCCAGGCTGCCGTCGGCCGGGCATGGCCGCCAATGAGGCCGGCGCCAGCTGTCGGCCGGGCATGGCCGCCAATGAGGCCGGCGCCAGCCGTCGGGTGAGGCATGGCCACGAATGAGGCCGGCGCCAGCCGTCGGGTGAGGCAGGCGTCCAGTGGCCTTGTCACACGACCAACA
>JASIBM010000635.1 GCA_030045175.1 Streptosporangiaceae bacterium
TCGATCACGGCGCTGGCCTGCCTGCGGGTCTTCGACGCGGCGACCTCGCGTGCTCCCTCCCCGATCAGCGAGGTCAGGATCGCCGCGTACAGCCGGTCGAGCGGGGTGTCAGCCAGCCGCAGCAGCGCGTCGTTCTGGCTGATCCACTCGTGCAGCCGCCGGCGCTTCATCAGCTCGAACCCCGGCGGCCCGTCGCCGGAGACGAACAACATGGTCAGGTCCCTGCGAACCCAGCTTCCCTCGAGGAACGCGCGCGCGCCCACGCAGAACAACTCCGTCGGGTCGGTCCGCCCGGCCTCGCGCGCGTCGGCCACGGCGTTGCTCGCGGCCTGTTCGTGCGCTTGCTGGTGTTCTTGCCAGAGCGCCAGGAAGAGCTCGCTCTTGCCGCCGAAATGGTGGTACAGGCTGCCCACGCTCGAGCCAGCCCGCTCGACCACGTCCGCGATGCTGGCATTGGCGAACCCCTGCTCGGCGAACACGTCGCGGGCGGCGTCGAGCAGGGCGCGCTGAGTCTGCTTGGTGCGACCCCATTGCCAGGCCGCTGGCCTGCTCACCTCGTCCATAATTAAGTGTCGTCCTTATCGCGGGGGGAATGCTCGGTTCTCGGACCTGCTCGTACTCGCGTGCCCAGATTGGAGAGCAGATGGCGGATCAGGCGATCGTCGGCGCGCGGGTAGTCCCGATCGCCGCCGACCCGATCGAGAACGGGACCGTGCTCATCGCCGACGGCAAGATCGTCGCGGTGGGCGCCGGGCTGGCCGTGCCCGAGGGCGCGAGCGTGATCGACGCGACGGGATCCTGGCTGCTACCCGGGTTCATCGAGGCGCACGGCCACGTCGGGGCCAGCGAGGAGGCCGAGGGCTGGGCGGGCCAGGACACCAACGAGACGACCGACCCGGTCACCGCGCAGGTGCGGGTGATCGACGCGATCAACCCTGCCGACCTGGGCTTTCGCGACGCGATCGGCGGCGGCGTGCTCGCGGTCAACGTCAACCCAGGATCTGCCAACCCGATCGGCGGCCAGACCGTCGCGATGAAGTGCTGGGGCAGGACCGTCGACCAGATGGCGCTGCGCCAGCCGTCCGGCATGAAGTCGGCGCTCGGCGAGAACCCGAAGCGGGTATACGGCGAGAAGAACAAGACGCCAAATACCAGGCTCGGAACGGCTGCGGTGATCCGCGGCGCGCTCGTGGACGCGGCCAACTACCTCCAGCGGATCGAAGCCGAGCAGCGCAAGCCCGAAGACGAGCGCAAGCCGGTCGACCGCGACCTGAAGCTCGAGGCGCTCGGCCGGGTGCTGCGCAAGGAGATCCCGTGGCGCCAGCACTGCCACCGGGCCGATGACATCGCCACCGCGCTGCGGATCGCCGACGAGTTCGGCTATGAGCTGGTGATCGACCACGGCACCGAGGCGCACCTGCTCGCCGACATCATCGCGGCCAGGGGAGTGCCCGTCATCATCGGGCCGCTGTTCACCAGCAGGTCGAAGGTCGAGCTGCGGAACCGCTCGCTGGCCAATCCAGGCAAGCTCGCCAGGGCCGGGGTGACCATCGCGATCACGACGGACCACCCGGTGGTGCCGATCAACTTCCTGGTGCACCAGGCGTCGCTCGCGGTCAAGGAGGGCCTTGACCGGCAGACCGCGCTGCGCGCGCTGACCATCAACCCGGCGCGCATCATCGGCGTAGCCGACAGGCTCGGGTCGATCGAGGTTGGCAAGGACGCCGACCTCGTGCTCTGGTCGGGTGACCCGCTCGACGTGCTCAGCACCGTGCAGCGCGCGTTCGTCGACGGGCAGGAGATCTTTGCCCGCCGCGACGGGGAGGCCTGGTTCGCCGAGCCCTAGCCGCGAGCCCTAGCGGCGGGCCCTAGCCGCCGGGTCTGGCCCCGGTGTAGATTCCCACCAAGTAGAACGCGTTCTAGTTGAGGGGCGAGGGCCAGCGATGGTTGCATCGATCAAGCCGCATCGCGACGAGGTGGGCCTGACCGACGGGCTCATGCTGATCGACGGGCAGTGGTGCCCGGCCAGCGACGGGCGGGTGTGGCAGCACAGCCATCCGGCCACCGGCGAGCAGGTCGCCACGTTCCCCGTGGCCGGGGCCGCCGATGTCGACCAGGCGGTGCGCGCCGCCCGCCGCGCGTTCGACGAGGGGACCTGGCCGCGCACCAGGGCAGGGGAGCGGGCGCGCGTGCTTCGCGCGATCGCCGACGCGGTCCGCGCGCACGGTGACGAGCTGCTCAAGCTTCAGGCGCTCGACAACAGCGTGCCGCTGAGCTTCGGGTCGGTCTACGTCACGTCCGCGGCGTTCGTGGCCGACTGCTTCGACCACCACGCCGGATGGGTGGACAAGCTGGCCGGCGAGACCCTCTTGCCGTACCAGGGCGGCGACCACATGGTGATGACCCTGCGCGAGCCGGTCGGCGTGGTGGGCGCGGTGATCCCGTGGAACGCCCCGTTGCTGCTTTTCGCGCAGAAGGTAGCCCCCGCGCTGGCCGCCGGGTGCACCATCGTGCTCAAGCCGTCGGAGTACGCGACGTTCGCCGTGCTGCGGCTCGCGCGGCTAATCTGCGACGCCGGCCTGCCGCCTGGCGTGCTGAACATCGTTACCGGGCCGGGCGAGCCCACCGGCGACGCGCTGATCAACCACCCGATGGTCGACAAGCTCTCGTTCACGGGCAGCCGCGCGGTCGGGCGGAAGATCATGCTAGCCGCCGCCAACGGGTGCAAGCGGGTCAGCCTGGAGCTCGGCGGCAAGAGCCCGGCGCTGGTCTTCGCCGACGCCGACGTGGGCACGGCCGCCGGGATCACCATGGGAACCGTGACGCTGGGGCTGTCTGGCCAGGTGTGCGTGGCCCAGACCAGGGCGCTCGTGCACCGGGACAAGGTCGATGAGTTCTTGTCGGCGGCCGAGATGATCGGCCAGATGGTGAACTACGGCAACCCGTTCGACCCGGCGACGACCGCCTCGCCGATCATCAACGCCCGCCAGCTCGAGCGGGTGCTCGGGCTGATCGAGAAGGGCCAGGCCGAGGGCGCCCGGCTGGTCTGCGGCGGCACCAGGGGCGAGGGAGACCTCGCGTCGGGCAATTTCGTCGCCCCGACCCTGTTCAGCGACGTGTCGAATGACATGAGCATCGCCAGGGAGGAGATTTTCGGGCCGGTCCTGTCCGTTA
>JASIBM010000636.1 GCA_030045175.1 Streptosporangiaceae bacterium
TCAGGTTCGACGGCGGCATCAGGTTCCAGCCCAAGTAGTGCACCATCTGACCCCAGGAGGCGCGCACATGCCTGACGTGGTTCTGACCGAGGTTTCCGATGGCGTCGCGGTGATCACGATCAACCGCCCGGAAGCGAGGAACGCGGTCAATGGCGAGGTCGCGCGCGGGATCGCGGCGGCTACCGACGACTTCGACGACCGCAAGGACGTCAGCGTGATCGTGCTGACCGGTGCTGGCAGCACCTTTAGCTCGGGAATGGACCTGAAGGGCTTCCTCGCCGGGGACGCGCCGATCGTGGCTGGACGTGGCTTCGGCGGCATGGCCGAGCGGCCCCCGGCCAAGCCGGTGATCGCCGCCGTCGAGGGTTACGCGCTGGCCGGCGGATTCGAGCTCGTGCTCTCTTGTGACCTGGTAGTCGCCAGCGAGGAGGCGAAGTTCGGCCTGCCAGAGGTCAGGCGGGGCCTGGTGGCCGGCGCGGGCGGGCTGCTCAGGCTGCCCAGCCGCGTCCCCTATCACCTGGCCATGGAAATCGCGCTGACCGGTGCGCACTTCCCGGCGGCTAAGCTGGCGGAGGCTGGCCTGGTGAACCGGCTGGTGCCGGCGGGTCAGGCGCTAGCCGCGGCGCGGGAGCTTGCGGCCCAGGTGGCTCTGGGCGCCCCGCTGGCGCTCGCCGCGTCCAAGCGGGTGATCGTCGAGTCCGTGGACTGGGCGTCGGGTGAGGCGTTCGCCAGGCAGGGCGAGATCATCAGGCCGATCTTCGGGTCGAAGGACTCGGTGGAGGGCGCGGTGGCGTTCGCCGAGAAGCGTCAGCCCGTCTGGCGCGGCGAGTAGCAGCGCGTCACCAAGGCTGTTGCCTGGGCGCTGGAGGGACGAGACCGTGAATGATCCCTTGATCAGCGTCGTCGTGCCGTTCTATAACAACGAAGACCTGCTTGCCGACTGCCTGGCCTCTATCGCCGCCCAGACCTTCGCCAACTTGCAGGTGGTCATGGTTGACGACGGCTCGACCGACGCCAGCGCGGACATCGCGCTCGCGCGAGCCGGGGCGGACTCGAGGTTCACGCTGATCCGCGTCGCCAACGGCGGGCCCGGCTGGGCGCGCAACCACGGCGTCGCCGCTGCGACCGGCGCGTACCTGGCCTTCGTCGATGCCGATGACATGCTGCCGCCCGATGCCTATGAGGTGATGCTCGAAGCGCTCGAGCGGTCCGGATCGGACTTCGTCTCCGGTGGCGTCCGGAGGCTGTCCGGCAGCACGCTCGGTGAGTCGGGCCTGCACGACCGCGCGATCAAGGCCGGGCGCACCGGCACGCACATCGGCGCCGTGCCCGACCTCTTCTATGACATCTCGGTGTGGAACAAGCTGTTCCGGCGGTCGTTCTGGGACGCCGCGCGGCTCAGCCTCCCCGAGGGCATGTTCTGGGAGGACCTGGTCGCGATGACGAAGGCGCACGTGCTCGCGACCGCCGTGGACGTGATCACCGAGCCGATCTACTACTGGCGAGACCGGGACTCGGCCGCTCGGTCGATCACTCAGTCTCGCGCCGACATCGCCAACCTCCGTGACCGGGTCACGGCGCTGATGATGATCGATGAGTTCCTCCGCGAGCGCGGTACGCCGGCCATGCTCCGCCAGCATCAGGACAAGGCGCTGGTCAACGACCTGTGGCTGTACGTCCGCGATCTGCCGGAGGCAGACGCCGGCTATCAGCGCGAGCTCGTCGGCCTGATCGGCGGCTACCTGGGCCAGGTCAGCCCGAGGGTGCGCCGCGCGCTCCCGGCCACCCGCAAGCTCGCCTACCACCTGATCGCCCGCGGGGAGGCGGCCGACCTGACCGGCTTCGCCGGCTGGCTGGCTGAGCACCCAGGCCGGACTCCGCCCATGGTGCGGACGGCGCGCGGGCTCCGCGCAGACCTGCCGCTGCGCCGCGACCGGCGGCTCTCGATTCCCGACGCGGTATTCCGGCCGCGCTGGCGAGAGCTCGACCCGCTCGTGCGGGTGGACCGGATCCTTCCCGAGCACGGCAGGCTGGTGCTCGAGGGCCACGCCTACCTGCCTAGCGTGGACATCGGCAAGCGCAGGAGCACGTCCAAGCTGGTCGTGCTGCTGCCGCGGGGCGGGCGCAGGCCGCCGCTCGTGCTGCGCGCCAGGTCGGTCCGGCGACCTGACGTCACGGCGGCGTCTGGGCAGGACAGGTACAGCTACGACTGGGCAGGCTTGCGGTGCGAGATCGGGCGGCGCTGGTTCCGCGTCGCGCGCCGCTGGCTGGTCGGGGACTGGGACTGCTTCGTGCTGGTCAGGGCTCGATCGACGTGGCGGCCCGCGAGATTGCACACGCCGGGTCCAGCCGCCGAGAATCCGGGGCAGGCACGCATCGCGCCCGGGTTCACCCTCGGCGCCCGGTGGTCCGGGCGGCGGCTGTCGCTGACGCTGCGCCCCGACGCCGCCACCGGGCCGTCCGATCAGGCGGCGCCGGGCGGCCATGCGCCGGCGGGCCAGGCCCTGACCGGGCAGCCCCCGACCGGGCAGTCACTGACCGGGCAGCCGCTAGCCGGGCAGCCCCCGACCGGGCAGTCACTGACCGGGCAAGAATGGGCTGCGGGCGGCGCGCTCGTCGTGCACGGCCAGATCACGCAGGCCGGTGACCACGAGATCGTGCTGCGCCATGCCGGTGGCTGGGGCCAGCACACCGTCCGGGTCGGGCAGACCGCCACCGGTCCGTTCAACGTGAGCCTGCCGGTTGGCGCCATGGATGTCTTCGGCCAGGTCGCGCCGCTGCGGGATGGCCAGTGGGCGCTAAGCCTGCGCCGCGTCGACGACCCGCTCGAGACCGGCCAGCCCGGCGCCGACGATCACGCCGGCGGCGCGGGCGCCCCGCTCGCCCGCTGCGACACCAGGCCGGTCGTCATCGGCAGGAAACGGTTTCGCATGTCACCCGACGGCCGGCTGCTGGTCGAACCGGCGCTGCGGCTGCTTGACCGGGGACGGATCAGGCGGCGGCTGCTGCGTGAGGCCTACTACCCGGTCCAGCGACTGCTCCCGGTGCGGGAGGCGATCTTGCTGGTCAGCTTCGAAGGCAAGCAGTGCGGGGACAACCCGCGTGGCATCGCCGACGAGTTGCGCCGCCGCGGCGATCGCAGGGAGCAGGTCTGGGCTGTCGCTGACTGGTCGGTCCCCGTCCCGCCCGGCGCTGGTTCTGTGCTGATCGGCACGGCTGCTTATTACGCCGCGCTTGGCAGGTCCCGGCATCTGATCGTCAATGACCACATGCCGCGGCCGTATCGTAAGCGGCGTGGCCAGCGGCACGTGCAGACCTGGCACGGGACCCCGCTCAAGCGCCTGGGCTACGACATGCTCACGCCCGGCTCGGCCGCCGGTCACCGGTACCTGGACTTCATGGCCGGCGACGTGGCTCAGTGGGATCTGCTGCTCTCGCCGAACCCGTTCAGCACCCCGATCATGCGGCACGCCTTCGGGTTCGACGGCCAGATCCGCGAGACCGGCTACCCGCGCAACGACCGGCTGGTGGCGCCGGGCGAGGGCGCGGATGCCCGCCAGGCGCAGATCAGGCGGCGGCTCGGCGTGCCGGACGGCAAGCGAGTGGCGATGTACGTGCCTACCTGGCGGGACGACAAGCATGACGCGGCCGGGCGGTACCTGCTCGACTTCCGGCTGGACACCGTTGCTGCCGCGAATCGGCTCGGCGCCGACTACGTCTTGCTGATCAGGGGTCATCACCTGATGGCCGGCGGGCTGCCACCCGCCAGGAATGACTCGTTCGCTGTTGACGTCACGGGCTACCCAGACATCAATGACCTGCTGCTTGTGACCGACGTGCTGATCACGGACTACTCGT
Source organism: Streptosporangiaceae bacterium (assembly GCA_030045175.1). Classification (GTDB taxonomy): domain Bacteria; phylum Actinomycetota; class Actinomycetes; order Streptosporangiales; family Streptosporangiaceae; genus Chersky-822. The sequence goes on from JASIBM010000636.1 coordinate 3,859, forward strand.
CGGTCATGTTCGACTTCGCGCCGACGGGCCGTCCCATGCTGTTCTTCACCTACGACCTCGAGCAGTACCGCGACCAGTTGCGCGGCTTTTACTTCGACTTCGAGGCGTCAGCGCCCGGGCCACTGCTCGCCGGCTCGGACGAGGTGGTGGCCGCGCTCGCGGACCTTGATGGCGTCGCGGCCCGGTACGGTGCGGCTCGCGCGGCCTTTGCCGAGAGGTTCTGCCCGCTGGACGACGGCAAGGCCGCCGCGCGGGCATGTGATCTGATCTTCAGCGGCTAGACTGCCGCAAGCATCGGTGTCGGGCGAGCGGGAAGACAGCGGGAAGATAGGCGTGCGCATGCGTGGCGCAGAGGCTGACGCGACTGTCGCCGCCACGCGACCGCGGTCGCGTGGCGATCAGGCAGCAGGTCAGTCCGCAGCAGGTCAGTCAGCGGCGGGGCCAACCTCGGCCGGGTCACGGCGGGTATGGCCGATCGTGGCCATTGCCGCGCTCGCCGAGTTCGTCGTGGGCGGGTACCGGATCGGCGTGCCGTCCTTGTGGCGGGACGAGGCGGCGACGATTTCGGGATCGCAGCGGTCGGCGGGGGCGATCTGGGCGCTGATGCGGAACCAGGATGCCGTGCACGGCCCCTATTACTTCCTGATGCACGTCGTGATCGTCGTCGCAGGCACGTCCGCGACGGTGCTGCGGCTGCCCTCGCTGATCGCGATGAGCGTCGCCGCGGGCCTGACCGCCGCACTGGGCGCGCGACTGGCCAGGGCGTCTGACCTGCCGGCGCCACGGGCGGTCGGCTTGGTTGCCGGGCTGATGCTCGCCGCCGTCCCGCTGACGACGCGGTACGCGCAGGAGGCCAGGCCGTACGCGCTGACGACGCTGTGCGCGGTGCTGGCCACCTACCTGCTTGCCGGGGCCGTTGCCAAGGGTGGCCCGGGGACCGCCGCAGGTGCCGTCGCGGCGCAGGCGACGGGCGAGCGCGGGAGACCTGGCGCGAGACGCTGGGCGTGGTGGGCCGGATACACTGCCGCGCTCGTGCTCACCGGGCTGTTCAACCTGTTCGCCGTGCTGCTCGCGGTGGGGCACGGCGTTAGCCTGCTGGCGGCGAACAGGGCGACGGGACCGGCCGCCGCGCCTGATTCCGCGGTGCCCGACTCCGCGGTGCCTGATTCTGCGGTGGCGCCTGCCCCCGGCGCCCGCCTCCCCGTGGGCACGCTTGGGCGATGGCTGACCTCGTGCGTGATCGCCGCCGTCGTCCTCGCGCCAATCGCCATCTTCAGCGTGTCTCAGTCCGCCCAGCTCAACTGGGTCACCCGTCCAAACGCCTCCACCGTGGCGACGCTGGTGCGCGACTTCTCCGGTGCCACGTTGCTCATCCCCGTGGCGGTGCTGCTCGGCTGGCTCGGCTGCATAGCCGGACGCGGCATCCGCCGTGGCCGTGGGCTGACGCTGGCCGTGGTCAC
>JASIBM010000637.1 GCA_030045175.1 Streptosporangiaceae bacterium
GCGCCGCAGCGGCCTCGCCGGCCGGCGCTGCCACCGTTCCCGAACTACACGCAGATCCCGCCGTTGCTGTCGGTGCGTAACTGGTGGATGGTTCGCACGGCCGTGCTCGCGGTGACGCTCACGATCGTCGGGCTGTGCTGGTTCGACTCGCCGCTCGGGCTGGGGATCTTCTGGGGAATCGCGATCCCCATGCTGCCGATCTTCTTCTTCGTCGCGCCCGGGGTGTGGCGTAACATCTGCCCGCTCGCGTCGTCGAACCAGCTTCCGCGCAAGCTCCAGTGGACCAGGGCGCTGACGCCGCCCCCGTGGCTCAAGCGCTACAGCTACGCGATCTCGATCACGCTCTTCTTCTTGTTCGTCTCGCTGCGGAAAATCGGCTTGCAGGAAAGCGGCTTGTGGACCGGCATCCTGCTGCTCGGCGTGATGGTGAACGCGTTCATCGGCGGGATGGTCTTCAAGGGCAAGAGCGGCTGGTGCAGCTCGATCTGCCCGCTGCTGCCGGTGCAGCGCGTCTACGGCCAGACGCCGTTCCTGCTGGTGGCGAACACCCACTGCCAGCCGTGCGTTGGCTGCGCGAAGAACTGCTATGACTTCAACCCCAAGGTCGCCTACCTGGCCGACCTGCACGAGAACGACACCACCTGGACCGCTGGCCGCAAGTTCTTCATCGCCGCGTTCCCCGGGCTGATCTTCGGCTTCTTCCACCTGCCGGACGTGAACACGCCGCCCGGGCGGATCTTCGGCCTCTTCCACGTGCCGGAAGCGAAGGCGTCGATCGGGCTGATCTACGGCGAGCTCGCGCTCTACGTGGCGGCCAGCGTCGCGATCTTCTTCCTGCTCGACGCGTTCATCGGAGTCAGCACGCACAAGCTGACCACGCTATACGCGGTCGTGGCGCTCAACACGTTCTACTGGCTCGGGTTCCCGGTAAGCTTCCATCTCGTCACGCACAGCTATCCGCCCGGCGCTCTGACGTGGGCCGTGCGGGTCGTGGTGTTCGGGCTGACGGTCGCCTGGGTGGGCCGGACGTACATCAAGGAGCGCAAGTTCCTCGCCCAGGCCAGCTCGCCCGCCCCGGCGGCGCGCGGGGCCGGGGGCGGGGCGGGCCGAGGCGCCCGCGCCGACTCGATCGCCAGCCGGTCCATCGCCGACCGGGGCAAGCCGGAGATCACCTTCCTGCCCGGCGAGAAGAGGATCGTGGCCGGTGACGGCCAGACCATCCTCGAGGTGGCAGAGGCGAACGGGCTGCAGATCGAGGCGGGCTGCCGGATGGGCATCTGCGGCGCCGACCCGATCGCGATCCTGGCAGGCGAGTCGAACGTCTCGGGCATCTCCGACGACGAGCGTGCCACCCTGGAACGGCTCGGCCTCGCCGACAACACCAGGATGGCGTGCTGCTGCCGCGTCAGCGGGCCGGTCTCGGTGTCCCTGACGCCGGAGCAGCCCGGGGAGCTGCGGCCGAGCCAGGTGCTGCGGCTTGACTTCGACCGCTCGGTCGAGCGGGTCGTCGTGATCGGCAACGGGATCGCCGGCATCACCGCCGCCGACTACGCCCGCCGCAATCACCCTGAGGCCAGCATCGACGTGATCGCTGACGAGGCGTATCACCTGTACAACCGGATGGCGATCACGCGGCTGATCTACGGGCGCTCGGCCATGCAGGGCCTGTACCTCAACCCCGACCCCTGGTACGAGTCGCGCTCGATCACCCCATGGCTCAACACGAGGGTCCAGGCGATCGACCGGGCCGCGCAGGAGATCGTGACAGGGACCGGGGAGCGGCTCCGTTACGACCGGCTGATCCTGGCCATGGGCAGCGCAAGCACCGTGCCCCCGATCGAGGGCTGGGGCGCTCCAGGGACGTTCGTGCTCCGCTCGGCGGACGACGCGCTCAGGGTCAGGGCGTTCGCGCAGCTGCACGGGGCACGGCGCGGCGTCGTGGCCGGCGGCGGGCTGCTCGGGCTCGAGGCCGCCTACGCGCTGCACAAGCTCGGCCTCGCCACGATCGTGCTCGAGCGCTCGGACCGGCTGCTGCGCAGGCAGCTTGACGCGCGGGCGTCGCAGTTGCTGCACAAGTACCTGGAGGGGATCGGCATCTCCATCTGGACCAAGGCAGAGACTGCCGAGGTCTACGCCGACCTGAGGCTGGAGGAGGTCGTGCTCACCGACGGCCGGACGACACCGGCCGACGTGCTGATCGTCGCGGCGGGCATCACACCCAACATCGACCTGGCGCGCGACGCCGGCCTCGCCACGGGCAAGGGCATCATCGTGGACGAGCACATGCGCACGAGCGACGAGCACGTGTTCGCCGCCGGCGACGCAGCTGAGTTCCCCGGGCAGCCGGTCGGGCTATGGCCGACCGCGGTGGACCAGGGGCGCGTCGCAGGCGAGGGCGCGGTCAAGACCAGCTTGAGCACGTACGCCGGCACGGTGCCGGTCACCGTGCTCAAGGTGGTGGGGGTCGACCTGACCTCGGTGGGCCAGTTCGAGCCGGCCTCGGATGAGGACACGGTCATCACGCAGGAGGACGAGACCGCGCTGCGCTACGGCAAGCTCGTGATCAGCGACGACCGGATCGTGGGAGCGATCCTGCTCGGCTACTCGCGCGAGGTGGCCCCCGTGACCAGCGCGGTCAAGCAGAAGTGGGATGTCAGCCCGGTGCTCGATGACCTGCGGGCGGGCCGGTGGGACGCCCTGGAGCGGCTGGGATCTGGCCGGGTGCTGTCGTCCGTCAGCGTCGTGGCTGGCTGAGCGCGTTAAGGACTATGGGACATGGATACGAACAGCTTCTTTGACTACCCGACCGCACAAGTGGAGGACATCGGCACCACGGCCGGGTTCCTGGACCAAGCCGATGAGCGGGACTGGAACGCTCTGCTCGATGCCATGCAGACGCTGGTCCTGCGCCCGGGTGACACGGTGTGCACCGAGGGTCAGGCAGACCGCGCGCTGTACCTGCTGGCCGACGGGGTTCTTCAGGTCGGCGCCGCGGGCGCCGTGTCCGCCGAGGTCGCCGCGCCGCCCGCCGAGATACTCAACGAGGTGGCGTTCCTCGACGCAGGCGGCTGCGTGGCGACCGTGCGGGCCGCCACGGACGCGCGGGTGCTGCGGCTGAGCTTCGACTCGTTCGAGTCGATGGCAGCGCGGGAGCCGCAGCTCGCCCGCCAGATCGTCCTTGACCTGGCCCGGATGCTCGCGCACCGGCTGAGGCGCGAGTAGCGCTCCTGGCTGCGGCCAGTCCTACTGCTGGTCGCGGCGGGGATGCCAGCGCCGCTTGGGCGTGTCGGGCTCCGGGTCGGGCGTGGCTGCGGCGCCAGGTGCGGCAGCGGCACCGCGCGCGGGATGCGGGGGGCTGGGAGGGGGCTGGCGAGAGGGAAGGCGAGCTGGCGGCGACACCGTCGGCTTGTCCTGCGCCAGCGCGTCCCAGTCGACCTCGGTACGGTCGGCGTTGGCCGGGCTAGGCCTTGGCGAGGCCGGCGGACTCGGCTTTGGCCTGGCTTGTGCTGCCTGAGCCGGAGCGGGCTGACCTGGTGTGGCCTGGGCCGGAGCGGGCTGAGCCGGTGTGGCCTGGGCCGGAGCGCGCGAGCCAGGCCTGGGCGGGAGGTCGCGGCGCCTGATGGTGGTCGGCGCAGCGGCCGGCTGGACGGACGGGCCGCTCGGTGTGAACGGGCGAGGGGGGT
>JASIBM010000638.1 GCA_030045175.1 Streptosporangiaceae bacterium
TGCCGGAAGATCGCCTCCGACCCGGCCCGCCAGAACGGCTCGCTCACCTTCGGCCCCACGATCACGGCGCCGATCGGCAGGTACCCGGAACTGAGCCCCTTGGCCGAGGTGATCAGATCGGGGTCGAGACCGAACCTCCCGCTGGCGAACCAGTCGCCGACGCGACCGTATCCCGTGATCACCTCGTCGGCCACGAACAGCACGTCGTAGCGGCGGCAGATCTCACGCACGGCCCGCAGGTACCCTTCGGGTGGCGGGTACACCCCGCCCGCGCCGATGACAGGCTCGCAGAAAAACGCGGCCACCCGGCTCTCGCCGATCAGCTCGATCGTCTTCTCCAGCGCGGCCGGATCGTCCCACCGCACCTGCTCCACCTGGCCGACCAGCGGCAAGAACGCCTCGGTCAGCATCGGGATGCCGCCGAGCGAGGTCCCGTAGGCGTTCACGCCGTGATATGCGTGCGTGCGCGAGATGATCACCTGGCGGGTCGGTTCACCTACCTCACGCCAGTAGGCACGGGCCAGCTTCCCTGCCGTGTCGACGGCATCCGACCCTCCGCCGGGCGTCAGGATCACCTTCGCGCCCGCCATCGGCGCCAGGTCGGCCAGCCGCCTGCACAGCGCGTCCGCTGGCCGGTTTGTGTAGTACTCGAAGGTCTGGAACGCGGCAAGCTCGCGCATCTGCGCCACCGCGGCCTCGGCAAGCTCGGTCCGGCCGTACCCCACATTGCAGTACCAGAGGCTGGCGAGGGCGTCCAGGTACTCGCGGCCACTGGCATCGACGACCGTCGACCCCGCGCCGCCCACGATCGTGATCGCGTTGCCGGCCAGCCTGGCCATGTTGGCGAACGGGCTCCAGGTCGCGGTCGTCGGCTCGTGTCCCACCGGAACCTCCTCGAACGATGCGGCGATCCACGCCAACTTACCTACTCAGCGGTGATCACCTGGCACCGCGCCCGTCAGCATGGCTAGTCTTCGCTCATGGCTGACGGCCCGCTTGCCGGGGTGCGGGTGCTCGACCTCACCTCGGTCGTGATGGGCCCGTTCGCCACCCAGATACTCGGCGACCTGGGCGCCGAAGTGATCACGGTGGAAAGCCGCGACGGCGACATCAACCGGACCATGGCCAGGGCTCCCGTCCGCGGGCTGTCCGGAGTGGCGCTCAACCTGCTGCGTAACAAGCGCAACGTGATGATCGACGTGGCGCATCCCGGCGGCAGGGACGCGCTGCTGCGGATCGCGGCGCGGTGCGACGTGTTCGTCACGAACCTGCGGCCGGGCTCGCTGCGCCGGCTCAGGCTCGACTATGCCGACCTGACCGCCGTGCGGCCCGACATCGTCTACTGCCAGGCCAGCGGATTCCCGTCGGACGGCCCCGACGCCGACACCCCGGCCTTCGACGACATCATCCAGGCGGGCAGCGCCGTTCCAGACGTGATGCGACTGGCCGGGCACGCCCCAGCCATGATGCCGACCCTCCTGGCGGACAAGGTCAGCGGCCTGGTGATCACCTACGCCATCATCGCCGCGCTGTTCCACCGGCAGCGGACCAGTGCAGGCCAGCGGGTGGAAGTGCCGATGGCCGACGCGATGCGCGCGTTCATGCTCGTCGAGCACGGCGGCTCGGCGATCCCCCAGCCGCCGCTAGGCCCGCCGGGCTATCCGCGCATCCTCACCCCGCTGCGCGCGACCGCGGCTACCGCCGACGGCTGGATCGCCGTGCAACCGCATCGCGACGAGCACTGGGAGCACCTGGTCCGCGCCGCGGGCCTCGACGACCTCGTCGGCGACGCCAGGCTCACCAACCGCAGCCTGTGGCGCGAGCCCGGGTTCGGCTACGCGACGCTGCGCCGGGTGCTCGCCACCAAGACGACCGCGCAGTGGCTCGCGTTTTGCCTTGAGCACGGCATTCCGGCCGGGCCGGCCACCGGCCTTGACGAGCTGATCGCCGCGCTGCCCGAGACCGAGCACCCGCGGGCAGGCCGCCACAAGCTGATACCGCCGCCGGTCAGGTTCTCCGCCACGCCAGCATCGGTGCGCCTGCCCGCCCCGCTGCCCGGGCAGCACACCCACCAGGTCTTGGCCGAGGCTGGCCTGACCGAGGCGGAGATCGCCGCCCTAGCCGAGGCCGGCGTGCTCGGCACGCCGGACTAGACCGAGCGGCGCCGGCACGGCCCCACGATGCGGTCCGGAGCGCCCCGCCGGGACAGGGCAAAAGCGGGCACTGCGGTCACCGGCCCCGCGACCTCCGCGTGGCACAGCCAGCGAACCTGGCTGTCGCCACGTGTCCGCCCGCCCGCCTGCGGCCATCCCGAAGGTTAGCGCCCCAGCCGGGTTCAGCGCCACAGCCGGGTTCAGCACCCCAGCCGGGTTCAGCGCCGCTATCGGGTTCAGCGCCAAAGTCGGTTCAGCGCCACAGTCGGTTCAGCGCCCCAGTCGGGTTCAGCGCCCCAGTCGGGTTCAGCGCCACTGTCGGTTCAGCGCCGCTGTCGGTTCAGCGCCGTCCCATGGGTCACTTGGCTTTCTCACGTCACAGATCTTGATCATTTTCGCCGGATGAATGGCGAATTGGTCCGGTCCAGCCGGGTGGATGGCACATTCACACGATCGACGGCGGCGCGGCGATCGGGACTAAAGGGATGATAGTGACGAAAGCGAGCGGCTGTCAGGCGTGGCCGGGGCGTTGCCGTGCCAGGTGGCCGACGCGCGCGGATCAGATGCGGAAACATCTCGCCGAATGGCAGTCAGCGCTTGGAAAGCTCGGCCAGGAAGCCGAGCACCGCACTATCGAAGGCCTCGGGCGCGTCCGAGTTTGCCGCGTGCCCGGCGTCGGGGATCACCGAATGCCGGGCGCCCGGGATCTTCGCGGCGACGTAGTCGGCGGCTCCGAGGAACGCCCGATCGCGCGCGCCGACAAGCACGAGCACGGGCACCGTGATCGACGGCAACGATCCGATGATCGCGGCGTCACGCTGGGTGAGCATGCCGCGGGCGGCAAGGGCGAGGCCACTGGCCGAGTCGTGCAGCGCTGCCTGCGAAGCGGACAGCCCGTCCCGCTCAAGCCGCTCGGCGGTCGCGACGGCGCGGTCATTCCACTCCTGGCGCGCCTGGTCGTTGCGGAAACCTGGGCCCGTGTCGAACAGCATCAGCGCCGCCACCCGTTCTGGATGCGCGAGGTAGAACGCGAGCGACAGGTATCCGCCGAGCGACAGCCCGCCGACGACGGCGCGCGATATGCCGCGAGAGTCCAGCAGCGCGGCCATGTCCGCCACGCACGCCGCGTGAGTGTACTCACCCGGATCGTCTGGTGTGCCGCTGCGGCCATGGCCGCGCATGTCCCAGGTGATGACCTGCCGGGCGGCCCCGAGTGCGGCCAGATTCGGTTCCCACATCGCGGTGGAGGCGCCGAACCCGTGGCTGAGCAGCACCGGAAGGTTGCCGTTGGGCTGCCCGGTAACGTGATAGTGGATGCGGACGCCCGACCGGTCCAGGTACGCCATGGGTATCTCCCGTCTGCGCGGCTAGCGTCTGGTGCGGGCGGCTAGCCGCGGGGCACCAGATTGAACGGCAGTTCCTTGCTCGCATCGGGTTCACGGGGCAGGCCGAGTATCCGCTCGCCGATGATCGTGCGCTGGACTTCATCTGTGCCGCCCGCGATCGATATCGCGGGCACAGAGACGAGGATCTCGGCGATCACCTGGTCGTCGGCGTCCGGCCCGGTCAGCAGCGCCGACGCCCCGGCGATCAGCCCGTGCACCCGCGCGGCTTGCCTCGCGATCTGGCTGCTCGCCAGCTTGCCAAGCGATCCCTCCGGACCGGGCGAGCGGCCGGCCGCTCTGAGCTGCGCGGCCCGCGTCGCCATCCACCTGGCCGACCAGGACAGGGTGATCAGCCTCGCGATCTCCTGGCGCACCACCGGATCGGCCGTCTTGCCCATGGCCTGGGCACGCGCGATCACCAGGTCAGGCCGGCCAGCTCGCTGCGGGTACCACTTGTGCGGCTCGGCCGCGGCGACGCGCTCGGCGATCGCCTCCCGCCAGGCGAGCCCGCTGGCTGTCGCGGGCGGCCGGGGGAAGACCGCCAGCCTGCGCTCGTGGGCAAGCGTCGTGAGGGCGACCGGCCAGCCACCGCCGATTTCCCCGATTACTTCGCCGGTTCGAGCCGAGTCGAGGAACACCTCGTTGAACGAGCTGTGGCCGTTCATCTGCCGCAGCGGCCGGACCAGCACGCCGGGCTGGCGCATGGGCAAGGCGAAGCAGCTAATGCCGCGGTGCTTGGGCACCCCGGCGTCGGTTCGGGCGAGCAGCAGCCCGTAGTCGGCGGTGGCCGCACCGGTCGACCATACCTTCTGCCCGGTCACCAGCCATTCGGCTCTGCTCGACGGGGCTTCGCCAGCCCGACCCGGGTCAGCGAGTTCCGCGCGGGTGGTCAGCCCGGCCAGGTCGGACCCGGCGCCCGGCTCACTGAACAGCTGGCACCACGTGATCTCGCCGGTGACCGTGGCCCGGATGAATCGCTGCTTCAGCTCATCGCTGCCGTGCTCGAGCAGCACGGGTGCCACCAGCGCCATGCCCACTCCATCCGGCGGCCCAGGGACGCCGGCCGCCGCGAGCTCGGCGGTCGCGGCGGCGGCCAGGGCGGGCGGCAGCGAGCGGCCGCACCACTCCCGCGGCCACGCCGGGCAGGCCCAGCCGGAGTCGGCGAGCAGCTCGCGCCAGCTCCGCAGGCTCAGCTCGGGATGCCACGTGGCCTGCACCCAGCGCCGCACCTGCGCCCGCACGTCGGCTTGGTCCATGACAGCCGCTTGGTCGCCGATTTGGTCGGCAGCTCGGTCAGCAGCTCGATCGGCGATCTGGCCGGCAGCTCCGTCAGCCACCTGGTCAGCCACTCAGTGTCACCGCCCCTCGAACTGCGGTGGCCTGCGCTCCGCGTAGGCGCGCACGCCTTCGGCGAAGTCCGCGGTCTGGAACAACAGCCCCTGCTCGGTAAGTTCGTTGTCCATTGCTTGCCTGACACTGTCCGCCAGCCCTGCCCGCAGCGTGGCCCTGATCGAGCGCACCGCGAGCGGCGCCGACCCGGCGATCTGCCCGGCAAGCTCGTGCGCCACCCGGTGAAGTCCTTGGTTAGCCCCTTGATCGGCCCCTTGGTCGGGCTCGTCAGCCAGGCGGTCCACCAGGCCGATCCGCAGCGCCTCCGCGCCATCGACCCGCCGGCCGGTGTAGAGCAGGTCCATCGCCACCTGCTGGCCGACGATCGCCGGCAGCGTGACGCTCAGGCCGAACCCCTGATGCAGCCCGAGCCTGGCGAAGTTCGCCGTGAACCTACTTCGCTGCGACGCGACACGGAAATCTGCCGAGCACGCCAGCCCGAGGCCACCACCGACGGCCGCTCCCTGGACCGCGGCGACCACGGGGAGCTTGGCCTCGAACAGCCGGACCGCTTCCTGGTACAGCTCCCGAGCACCGCCGCCCCTCGGTGATGCGCTGAGGTTCGCGCCCGCGCAGAAGTTCTTGCCCTGGGAGCAGAGCACGATCGCGCGGGCGCCGGCCTGCTCCTCCGCCCAGCTGTACGCGTCGGCGATCGAGGAGACCAGGCCAGCGTCGAAGAAGTTATCGGGCGGGCGCCGGATCTCGACGATCGCGACGTGATCATCGCCCACGCTCACGCCCACGTCGCCATGGGTACGCATGGTCCGATTCTTCCACTCCCTCCCGTCTTCCACCCCTCAGGCAAACCAGAGGGTCAGCGGAAGTCGCGGCTGCGGGCGGCGGCGACCACGCGCAGCTTGCGCAGGCCGGTGGCAAGCAGGCTGACGGCGTCGTCGAGCCGTTCCACCCGGCCGGTCACCAGCAGCGCGTTGGCCTCGATGCCGACCTTGCGGTGCCGCTGCCACACCGCGGGCGGGCAGATCACGTTGGCCATGCCGGTCTCGTCCTCCAGGCTGAGGAACACGACGCCGCGCGCCGTCCCTGGTTGCTGCCGGTGCGTGACCAGCCCGCCCACCGTGATCACCGCCCCCGAGCTCATCGTCCTCAGGTCGGCGGCGGGGACGACATCGCGCTGGGCGAGATGTTCGCGGATGTGGGCGATCGGGTGCGTGTCCCCGTAGGTTCCGGTCGCCCACATGTCAGCGAACGTCACCTCGGCCGCCGTCATGGCCGGCAGCGGCGGCGCGGCCAGGCCCACGGTCGTGCCCGGCAGTTGCCCCGGCCTGATCGTGGCCGCGGCGCCCGCCGCCCACAGCGCCTCGCGCCGGGACAACCCGAAGCAGCCGAACGCGCCGGCGGTCGCCAGTGCCTCGAGCGCCGGGCGGGCCAGCGCGGTCCGCCTGGCAAAATCCTCCAGGCCGGCGTACGGTTGCCCGGCTACGATCGCGGCGGCCGCGGCCGAGCCCAGGTTACGAACCTCGGACAGGCCGACCCTGATCGCGGGCTGGCCGGGGACGGGCTGGCCGCCACGCGGGACGAGCACCGAGCCAGGCGACAAAGGTACGGGCGGCACCGATGCGGACGCTGGGCTGGACGGCACCGAGCCAGGCGACACCGGTACGGGCGGCACCGACGCGGACGCTGGGCTGGGCGACACCGGGCCAGGCGACACCGGGCCGACGGGGTCGACCGGCGGGCACGGCCTGTTAGGCATGAATGTTGACGGGGTTGCCTGTGACTCAAGCCCGGCGAGCACTCCGCTCGCGTTGACGTCGACGCTGCGCACCTCCACGCCATGCCGGCGCGCGTCGCTGATCAGGCTGGCCGGCGAGTAAAAGCCCATGGGCTGGGCACGGAGCAGCGCGGCCGTGAACGCGGCCGGGTAGTAGCGCTTTAGCCACGCGCTCGCGTAGACGAGGTAGGCGAAGCTGATCGCGTGCGACTCGGGAAAGCCGTAGCTGGAGAACGCCAGGATCTTGTGGTAAATATCCTCGGCGGTATCAGCGGGTATCCCCCGCTCCGCCATTCCTTCTAGCAAGCGGGCGCGCAGTTCCTCGATCCGTTCCGGAGCGCGCTTGGAGGTCATCGCCTGACGCAGCCGGTCGGCCTCGGTCGCCGAGAACCCGGCGCAGTCGATCGCGATCTGCATCATCTGCTCCTGGAACAGCGGGACGCCAAGCGTCTTGTCCAGTGCGTGCCGCATCGACTCGTGCGGCAGATCGGGCTGCTCGTCACCATGCCGACGGCGCATGTACGGGTGCACCGAGCCACCCTGGATCGGCCCTGGCCGGATCAGCGCGACTTCTACGACCAGGTCATAGAACTTCTCCGGCCGCAATCGCGGCAGGGTCGCCATCTGCGCCCGTGATTCGACCTGGAACACCCCGACGGTGTCTGCCGCCTGCAGCATCGTGTAGACGCCGGGGTCCTCCTGCGGAATCGAGTGCAGGCTCCAGCGGACGCCATGCGCGCTTTCGACGAGATCGAAGCAGTCCCGCAGCGCGGTAAGCATGCCAAGGCCGAGCAAGTCAAACTTGACCAGGCCCGCGTAGGCACAGTCATCCTTGTCCCACTGCAACACGCTGCGGTTCGGCATCCGCGCCCACTCCACCGGGCATACCTCCCCCACCGGGCGGTCGCAGATCACCATCCCGCCGGAGTGGATGCCGAGGTGACGCGGCAGCCGCTGCATCTGCTTTGCCAGGTCTGCTGTTTCGGGTGGGACGTCCTCGGGATTGACGGGACCGGTGTCGTCCGCAGGGTAGACGGCACCGGTCCCGAGCGCGCGGGCCGCGTCGCGCAGCGCCAGCTTTGGCCGGTAGGTGATCACGTTGGCGACCTGGGCGGCCTGGCGGCGGCCGTAA